>DASROG010000535.1:0-5240 GCA_035646995.1 Myxococcaceae bacterium | reverse complement strand
GGCTGATGCCCAGCAGCACCAGCGGCACCGTGACGTAGGTGAGCGGATCGAGCGGTGCGACCCCGAAGAGCAGGCTGCGGCCGAGCTGACCGAGGCACACCGCCGTGGCGAGCCCGAGGCAGAGCCCGCCGAGCACGAGCGCCATCCCTTGCCCCAGAACCATCCGGAGCACGGTCCCGGGCGCGGGTCCGGAGCCCGGCGCGTGCGGTGAACGGTCGCCAGGAGCGGTGAATGGCGGTCCCCGGGGTGGCGGCTCGTCCGCCCCGGGAGCCCGTGCCACACTGACCACCCGATGGGCTGGGTCGGCTACGTCATCGCCTGGGTCGTGGCAGCGTTCTTCTGGGCGCTGGCCGCGTCGTGGGGCGCGCACCGCCCACCTCGAGAAACGCTCCTCTACGGCTTCCTGGCGATGGGAACGGCGGGGCTGATGGGCGTGGGGGTGTGGGCGCTGACCGGCAGGCTGGAGTGGAACTGGCGTTCCCGGCGGTTCCTCGTCCTCCACGCGCTGTCGCTCGTAGGGTTCACTTCCGTGTATGCGGTGTCCTGGATCTGGCCCGACGTGGTCACCGGACGCGGAGCGACGGCGCTCGCCCAGCTCCGGACCTCGCCCGTCCTGCTCTGGAACCTCCTGATGGGGACCTGGCTGTATCTGCTGGTGGCCGGGTTCTCCTACGCCATCCGCGCGCAGCGGCGCGCAGGGGCGGTCGAGGCAGCGGCGGCCGAGGCGCGGCTGATGGCCCAGCAGGCGCAGCTCGCAGCCCTGCGGGCGCGGCTCAACCCTCACTTCCTCTACAACGCTCTCCACTCGGTGGGGGCGCTGGTGGGGCGTGATCCACGACGGGCGGACCAGGCGCTGGAGCGCCTCGGAGATCTGCTGCGCTACGTGCTCGACGCCCCCGAGGAGGTGCCGTTCCGCCGCGAGTGGGCCTTCATCCAGGACTATCTCGCGTTCGAGCAGCTCCGGCTCGGCGAGCGGCTCAGGGTGGACTCGGACGTCGAGCCGGCCGCGGCGACGGTGCTGGCGCCGCCGCTCATCCTCCAGCCTCTGGTGGAGAACGCCGTCCGCCATGGCCTGGCCGATCGCCCGGAAGGGGGACGGATCGCCCTCGGCGCGCGCATCGAGGGAGGACAGCTGGTGCTGACCGTCGACGACGACGGCGCCGGGAGGCCGGCGGAAGAGGGCACAGGCATCGGGGTCAGCTCGGTGCGCGAGCGGCTTCGAGTCATCTACGGCGACGCGGCATCGGTCGAGGCCGGGCCGCGGGCCCACGGCTTCGGGGTCACCCTGCGGCTCCCGGTGCGCCGCGGCGAGGAGCTCGCGGCATGACCGGGACCGAGACCCTGCGGGCGCTGGTCGTGGAGGACGAGCCGCTGGGCCGGGCGAAGCTCCGCGAGCTGCTCGAGCCGGTTCCCTGGCTGCGCTGGGTGGGCGAGGCGGGCACGGTCAGCGCTGCGCAGGACGCGCTCGCGCGGCTCGGGCCCGACCTCGTCTTCCTCGACGTGCAGCTCCCGGGGGGATCCGGGCTCGACGTCCTCCGTGCGGCGGAGCCCGGCACTGGCGTCATCTTCACCACCGCCTACGACCGGTTCGCGGTGACGGCCTTCGAGCTCGGTGCGCTCGACTACCTCCTGAAGCCATTCGGAGCGGAGCGCTTCGCCCGGGCGCTGGAGCGCGCTCGGCCCCTGCTGCTCTCCCGTCACGGCTCGGCGGCGGACCGGGGCCGCGAGCTCCTCGGTCCAGGGAGGCTGGAGCGCCTCTTCGTCCGCGACGAGGGACGCATCGTTCCCTTGCCCGTGACGGACATCGAGCGGGTCCAGGCATGCGACGACGTGGTGCTGGTGCACGCGAGTGGACGGGTATACCGGCTGGCGGTCACCCTGGCCGAGCTCGAGGAGCGCCTGGACCCGCGGGCGTTCGTCAGGGTCCATCGCTCTCACCTGGTGAACCTGGACCAGGTCGTGTCCTTCGCTCCCACCGACGATGCGCGGCTTCTGGTCACGCTGCGGAGCGGCACCACGCTCTTCGCCAGCCGGCAGCGGTCGCGCGAGCTGCGGGGCCTGGGACGCTGAGTGGGCGCTCATCTGGCGTGGGCCGCCCCGTTCGCCGGGCGCCATGACCGCTGGCCGCCATGCCTCGACCGTTCGCCCGGGCAGCTGGACGACCGCGGGCCGGCCTCGAAGGCTCGCGCCCATGCTCAGGCTCAGCTTCGTCGCTCCGGTCCTGCTCGCTCTCGGTTGTGCCACCTCTGCGCAGCGCCCTCCCTCGAGCGAGGAGCGCCTCCTCCAGCTCGTCGAGCAGATCCGCCAGGCGGACTACGCGGGCGATCGCCAGGCGCTGCGCGATCTGCACGCCGCGCTCGCCTCGGCACCGACCGGCGACGCCCCGCGCTCGCTGGTGCTGTACTGGCGAGGGTTTGCGCTCTGGAGGCGGGCGATCAACGGCTTCAACGAGAAGCCTGCGCCGGACGATCTCCTGGCGGACGTGAACGCGGCCAGCGCCGAGTTCGGGACGGCGCTCGGGGAGGATCCGAAGCTCGTCGACGCCCAGGCCGGGCTGGCGGCCTGCCTCGGGATGAGGATGTACCTCCATGGGAAGGCGGATGACGAGATGCGCGCCTTGCGCTCCCGGGTCCAGGCGTTGTTCGCGGAGGCGGAGGTGCTCGAGCCCGGGAACCCGCGCCTCCTCTGGGTCAAAGGGCCGATGGAGTGGTTCACACCCAAGGGGAGCCCCCCGGAGATGCTCGATGCCCGGCAGGCCAAGGCCATCGCCACCTACCTCCGCGGACTCGAGGGACTTCCGGGCTCGCCCCGGTCCGGTCCGGAGCCACTGCGGCCCACCTGGGGCGAGCCCGAGCTGCACATGAGCCTCGCCTGGTCGTACCTCCATCGCCGGGTCCCGGACGTGGCCCAGGCCGAGATCCACGGTCGACGAGCGCTCGAGCTCGTGCCGTCCTGGCACTACATGCGCGACATCCTCATGCCGCAGATCGAGGCGGCGCGTACGGCCTCGCGGGTAGCTCCCCGCGCCGGTCGTCCCGATGCCCGCGCTCCGTCCGGAGTGAACGCCCGGGCACGTCGCTGACCAGGGTCCCCCACGCCCACCCCCTGATGGCACGGGGGCTGCTTGAGAGCTGGCCATGGACCTCTGGCTCACTCTCCGCTTCCGCGGGGCCCCGCTCGGCCTCCGCGAACGATTCCCTCCCGGGCTCGCATTCCTCGGCCGGCAGCTGCGCTCGCTCGATGGGCCCGAGGTGCCTCCCAGCGAGCGCATCTCCACCGCCTACGTACAGGTCACCCCGGACCAGGCGGAGGACATCCTCGCCTGGGGCCGGATGCGCAGCGTGGACGGTCGGACGCTGCTGGCGTCGGCGACCTTCGAGGAGCGCTGGCGGGCGCACGAGCTCGCTCCCGGCGCGGTGGTGGAGCTGACGCGGGCAACCACGGTGGACGCACCGGCGGTGCTCGCGCGCGGCCGGTCACACCTCGCGCGGTGGGCCTGTTCCCACTGTGACCGGGTGCGCTGGGAACAGGTGGGCTCGCTGGAGCTGTCGCTCGACGAGCCCGGGGACGTCGAGCTGCTCCACCGCGCGCGGCCGGAGCTGCAGCTGACTTCGGCGGGCGAGCTGGTCGTCTCCTCCCGCCTGCGGCCGGTCTTCGAAGGAATCGGGCTCCGCACCCGCCCGGTGCTCGGGTCCCGTGCCTGGCTCCAGGTGGAGGTCGAGGCATCGGTGGCGCTCGCGGCGCTTCCGCCGCTGGAGGCCCACGGACCGGTGTGCCGCGGCTGTCGGTGCGAGCCGCTGGTGCGCGCGGACGGACCCACGATCTCCAACGGGGTCTGCGTCCTCCGCGCGCGGCCCTGGACGCTCGGCACGTCGGTGCCGCCGGGCGTGGCCCTCGCCTGGTCCGAGCAGCGTCTCGACTTCCGCGGTGCGGTGCACGACGGTCCGGTGCACGCGATGGGGCTGCCGCTCGACCTCGACCTTCACCCCGGGCTCTTCGCGGCCCAGGGGACGCCGGTGCTCCTGGCGAGCGCGGCGCTGGCACGTGCCCTCGCCGATGCACAGGCCGGGGGGCTCGAGGCGAGGCCGGTGCTCGGGCCCGCACACGGCACCGCCCAGCGCTCGCCCCACGCGGCCGCGTGAGGGCGAGTGTGATGGCCGGGGCACACCTCGGTGTGATCGCCTGGGCACAAGCGGCGCCCGCGTGTGCACAGCCTACATTGTCGGCGCCACTTTCCAGCCCTGGCACGAGGGCTGCTCGTGATTTCCGGCAACTGGCCGTGCACGCGTAGGCTTGGAGACCGCCTGTCCATGCCCCGAAAGACCCCTGTGGAGCCTGGTGAGCGCGCGCGTGCCTCCACTGCGGAGACCCCGGCCCGGCCCGAGGAGCGGCACCGGGCCGCCCCGAGCCTCCTGGTGAGCTGTGCCGCCGGAGCCTGGGCGGTGCCCCTGGCGATGGGAAGGAGCTACGTCCTGGGCCGGGCCCCGGAGTGCGACGTGGCGCTCGACGATCCCTCGGTCAGCCGGAGGCACGCGCTTCTCACCGTGTCCGGTCGGATCACCGTCGAGGACCTGGGCAGCACCAACGGGACGGCGATCCAGGGCCGGAAGCTCGCGCCCGCCGAGCGCGGGGTGCTGGCGCTGGGAGCGGTCTTCGAGGTCGGCTCGGCCACCCTGGTTCTCCAGCGGACGCCGTCGTTGGCGCGCTCGCACCGGACCCCGACGGAGATGCCGGGCACCGTGGTGCGCGATCCGGCGATGAAGCGGCTGTACGAGATGCTGGACGTCGTCGCTCCCACCGGGCTGAGCGTGCTCGTCCTCGGCGAGACCGGAGTGGGGAAGGAGGTCTTCGCCGAGGCCCTCCACCGGCGGAGCTCGAGGGTCGGCGCTCCCTTCCTCAAGCTCAACTGCGCCGCGCTTCCGGAGTCGATCCTCGAGGCCGAGCTCTTCGGCTACGAGAAGGGCGCGTTCACCGGCGCCACCCAGACCAAGGTTGGCCTGTTCGAGGCCGCCGATGGAGGCACGCTCTTCCTGGACGAGGTGGGGGAGATGGCGCCAAGCACCCAGACCAAGGTGCTGCGGGCGCTGGAGAGCGGCGAGGTGATGCGCCTCGGCTCCTCCACCACGCGCAAGGTGGACGTGCGGTTCCTCTCCGCCGCCAATCGCGACCTCCGGACGCTCGTCGCGGAGGACCGGTTCCGGGCGGACCTCTTCTTCCGGCTCAACGGCATCACCATGACG
>DASROG010000534.1:0-4984 GCA_035646995.1 Myxococcaceae bacterium | reverse complement strand
GAGCTCCTCTCCCGGGCGGAGCATCAGGTGGTAGGTGTTCCCGAGCAGGATCTCCGCGCCGAGCGTCCGGAGATCGTCCTGCCCCACCGCCTTCACCGTGGCCTGCGTGCCGACGGGCATGAACACCGGCGTCTCCACCGTCCCGTGTGGGGTGTAGAGGCGGCCGCGGCGCGCGCCGGCATCGACGTGCAATCGCTCGAAGCGAAGGCTCACCGAACGGCTCCGGTGGCGATGAACATCGCGTCCCCGTAGCTGAAGAAGCGGTACCGCTCCTCCACCGCGGCCCGGTACGCGGCGAGCACCCGCTCCCGCCCGGCGAACGCGGCGACCAGCATCAGCAGCGTGGAGCGCGGGAGGTGGAAGTTGGTGAGCAGCGCGCCCACCACCTGGAAGGTGTACGGCGGGTGGATGAACAGCCGGGAGGACCCGGGCCCGGGGCGCACCTGGCCGCTCTCGACGGCGCTCTCCAGGGTGCGCACGACCGTGGTGCCCACGGCGACGATGCGGCGGCCCTCGGCCCGCGCCCGGTTCACCGCCGCCGCCGTCTCGTCGGGGACGTGGTACCGCTCGGCGTGCATCCGATGGGAGGACTCGTCCTCGCCGCGGACGGGGAGGAACGTTCCTGGACCCACGTCGAGGGTGACGAAGCGGCGCTCCACGCCCAGCGCCTCCAGCTCGGCGAACGTCCGGGCGGTGAGGTGCAGCCCCGCGGTGGGCGCGGCGACCGAGCCGTCGGCACGCGCGTACACCGTCTGGTAGCGGATCCGGTCCTCCGGCGTCGGCTCGCGGTCGACGTAGGGTGGAAGCGGCACCCGCCCGGTGCGCGCGAGGAGCGCGCCCACCGAGCCCGGGGTCTCGAACCACACCCGGAGCTCTCCCTCTCCCAGCGCCTCCAGCACCGTGGCCCGGCCTCCATCGAGCTCGACCACCGTGCCCGGACGGAGGCCCTTGCTCGCCTGTCCCAGGCAGATCCAGCGAAGCGCCTCGGGCGAGCCGGACAGAGCTCCGGAGGCGTCCACGTCCGCATCCGGGCGGACGAGGAGCAGCTCCACCCGCCCGCCGCTGCCTTCCTTCCGGCCGAGGAGCCGGGCAGGGATGACCCGGGTGTCGTTGAGCACCAGCAGATCTCCGCGCCGGAGCAGACCGGGCCAGTCGACGAAGCGACGGTGGGCAAGGGCGCCCGTGGCGCGGTCGAGCACCAGCAAGCGCGAGGCATCGCGCTCGGCGAGCGGGGCCTGCGCGATGAGCGCCTCGGGCAGGTCGAAGTCGTAGTCGGAGAGAGGCAACGAGCCTCGACTTCTGTGGCAGGGCCACGCATGTGGTCAAGGGCCCTGGGCCCTCGAGGCGACGTTCCGCGGATTCGACGTTGACGTCGCACGGGTCGCCCGCATCTCCTCGCCGGCTCCGTGCGCCCCACCCTGCCCGTTCTCCTGCTGGCGCCGTGCCTGGCCTGCACTCACGGCCCGCCTCCTCCCGCGGCCTCGACCCCTGCCGGTCCCGGATCTCCGGAGGCTGCCGCCCGGGTCACAGCGCTGGCCGAGGAGTACTTCGAGGGGAAGCTCCGCCTCGACCCGCTGCTGGCCACACAGGTCGGTGATGCTCGATACGACGACCGCCTCCCGGACGACCTCACCGACGCCGGACGCGAGGAGAGGCGGCAGCTGGCCCTCCGGACCCGGGCCGCGCTGGAGGGCATCGCCCGGACCGACCTCCGGGGTGAGGACGTGCTGACCTGGGCGGTGCTGGACGACCTGACGCGCACCACGCTGGAGGCGCTGCCGCTCGACGACTCCCTGATGCCGCTCGAGCAGATGAACTCGTTGCCGGTGCAGCTCCCGGTTCTCGGGTCGGGGACGGGGCAGCACCCCTTCCGCACCGTCGCCGACTACGAGCACTTCCTCTCGCGGATCCGGGCCTTCCCGACCTGGGTGGACGCCGCCATCGCCCGCACACGCGAGGGGATCACCCGGGGCATCACCCGCCCACGCCCGGTGGTGCTCCGGATGCTGCCCCAGCTCGAGGCCCAGGTGGTGGTCCGCGCCGAGGAGAGCATCTTCTGGGGCCCCGTCTCGCGGATGCCGGCGTCCTTCTCCACTGCCGACCGGCAGCGCCTCACCGCCGCGTACCGCGAGGCGATCACCGGCACCCTGGTGCCGACGTACAGGCGGCTCGCCGACTTCGTGCGGAGCACGGTGCTTCCGTCGGCACGGACCACCACCGCCATCGAGGCGCTGCCCGATGGGCCGGCGCGCTACGCCCTCGCGGTGCGGAAGCAGACCACCACCCGGCTCGATGCCCAGGCCATCCACCGGCTCGGGCTGGACGAGGTGGAGCGGATCCGTGGAGAACTCGACGGCCTGCGGATCGCCGAGCGGTTCGACGGGACCCCGGCGCAGTTCCTCGAGTCGATCTCCGCCGACCCCACCGGCGCGGTGAGGAGCGAGCAGGAGCTGGTCGAGGGCTACCTGGCGATCAAGGCCCGCGTGCGCCCGCGCCTCCCCGAGCTGTTCGGGCGGCTCCCCGCTGCGGACTTCGAGGTGCGTCCGGTGGAGCGCTTCCGGGAACAGGCGGCCGCGAGCCAGTACGTCCCGGCCACGCCGGACGGGTCGAGGCCCGGGGTCTTCTACGCCAACGCCGGTGCGCTCCGGACTCGACCGGTGCGTCCCTCCGAGTCGCTCTTCCTCCACGAGGCCCTGCCCGGGCACCACTTCCAGGTGACGCTGGCAAGCGAGAACCAGGCGCTCCCGCGCGTCCGGCGCTTCGCGCTCTACAACGCCTACGTCGAGGGCTGGGCGCTCTACGCCGAGCGGCTGGGGGCGCAGCTCGGCCTCTACCAGGACGTGCGCCAGCGCGTGGGGCAGCTCCGCAGCGAGCTCTTCCGGGCGGTGCGGCTGGTGGTGGACACCGGTCTCCACCACGAGGGCTGGTCGCGCGATCGGGCGCTCACCTACGCCCGGACCACGATGGGAAGGAGCGACGCCGGGCTGGAGCTGGAGATCGATCGGTACCTCGCCGACCCGGGTCAGGCGCTCGGGTACAAGATGGGGGAGATCGCCATCCGGCGGATGCGCGAGGAAGCCGAGCGCCGGCTCGGCTCCGCGTTCGACCTCCGCGCCTTCCACGACGCCGTGCTCGAGTCCGGACCACTGCCTCTCGACGTGCTCGAGGAGAAGATGCGCGCCTGGACCCCGCACCCTCGCTAGGCGCGCGGTAGCGCATGGCTTGCGCCGTCCCGCAAGCCCTGCACCTCCACGACGCCCCAGAGCATCGACCGGTCCTCCCCGGCATGGTTGGTCGGGCTGGCGGCCGGCGGCTCGGCGAAGCTCCGGAGGACGAGGACGGCTCCCGGACGGGCGGCCCGGTCCACCGCCGCGAGCAGCCGGTCCCGGTACTCGGGGGGCGCCCCGTCGAGGACGTTGGAGAGGGTGAAGCCGCCGTAACTTCCTGGCTCGCAGGACTCGAGGTACGCGGCCGCGTCGGCGGACACCAGACTGACGGGGTGGCCCGGCGGAGAAACCGGCGGTGCCGGCTCCCCGAGCAGCAGCGCCCGGGCGAACGGGTTGGACGCGTTGGGGTGACGGGCGAAGCACCGCTCCATCCGGCCCCGCATCACCCGGCCGAAGTGGCTCGGCAGCACCTGGAGGAACGGCGTGGCGTAGACCGACCGCAGCCCGGTCACCGACAGCAGAAGGTCCAGCCCCGCGCGGAAGCGGCGCGTGTCGAGGCGCTCCCTCCAGAACGCGAGCTGGGGGTCGACCGAGTCGAAGGCGAGGAAGGTTTCCAGGTCGCGGCGCCTCCAGCCGGCGAGCGGCAGCAGCGCCCGGCCGAACGCGAGCAGCTTCTCCGCGCTCCCCGGGCGCGGCGGCGCTCCGGCGAGCCGCCGTCGCGCGTAGTCGAGCTGGACCGGGTTGATGTCCACGGCGGTCACCGGGTGCCGCGTGGCGAGGGCGAGCGCGGTGTCTCCCGCCGAGGCGATGCAGAAGACCGGCGCTCCGGGCGCGAAGGCCCCGAGCTCGATGGCCGGATCCTCGTACATCCGGCCGAACAGGACCCGCCGCGCGCCCACGCGCTGGTCGAAGCGACCCTGGGCCCAGGGCGTGTCGCTCGCGGTGGCGGTCATGGCGTCGCCTTGCCCTGCGCCGCCGCCACCCACATCAGCACCACCAGCGCCGCGTTCTTCACCACCATCTCCGCCGGGTCGTGGATGAGCTTCCGGGCGAAGAGGAGGCCGTTGGCATTCATCCCCACCAGGAGCGCGGTCTGGACCGCCGCGGCCCAGACCGGTTCCCACCCCGAGAGAACCCACAGTCCCAGGAGCGTCTCGACCACGCCCAGCACCTTGAGGAACGCCGGCCCGATGCCGGGGCCGAGGAAGGGCACCGCCTCGACGATCCGTTCCTGCGAGGGCTTGCGCCCCAGGACCTTGCACCACAGCCCCTCGTACAGCCACACCGCCGCGAGGGCCGAGCGGACCAGCAGCGGTGGGGGCATCAGCTCCGTGGGAAAGGTCATCGTGACCCGGAGGTCAGCACGCGGCGTGCCGAGTTTCACCTTCGTTCCGCCCGGTCGGTCAGTAAAGCGTCTGGAGCTCGGTCCCCGGGTAGAAGTGGGCGAGGATGGCCCGGTAGTCCTGGCCGGCGTCGGCCATCTCCTTCGCTCCCCACTGGGACAGCCCTGCGCCGTGGCCGAGGCCACGCCCGGTGAGCCGGGCGCCCCCGCCTGGGGTCGGCGAGACGTCGAAGGCCAGCGAGCGCACGCGGTCGTAGCCGAGCCGCTGGCGAAACTCGACGCCGCTCAGGCTGCGTCCGCCGAGCTCGAGGCGGCGCACCCGCCCGGTGCCGGTCCGGGCGGCCACCCGCAGCTCTCCGCGTCCGCTGCCGAAGGCTCGCTCCAGCGCCCCTTCATCGAGGTCGGCCTTCCACCGGGTCGAGGGGCCGGGTCGGCACTCGCAGGCGACGCTCTGGAGGTACGGGAGGTCGCGGAC
>DASROG010000533.1:0-8680 GCA_035646995.1 Myxococcaceae bacterium | reverse complement strand
TCGCGGCGGCGTTCGAGGCCGCGGGGAAGCCGGCCGGAGCGCTCAGGCCCTCGAGCGGGAACGGCAGCCCGGAATCGCGGACGGCTGGCCCGTCGCCGTCACGCGAGCCGTCGAGCGCCACCCAAGCGGCTGCTTCCGCCGCGGACACGGGCGCTCCGCCCGGGCGAAGCGCGCCCCCGGCCGGCCGGGATGGCCGGGCGCCCGGGCGGATCGAGTCCAGCGTGCTCGGTGCGCTCCCGCCGACGCAGCCCGGGAAGGCGCCGGCGGCGAGCCTGCGACGCGGCTCGGCACAGCTCCAGTGGCCGCTCCGTGGAGTGCTGTACGCGCGGTTCGGGCGGAAGGGGAAGTCTCCGCACGACGGGATCGACCTGGCCGCGCCGGCCGGCACCCCGGTGCGGACCGCGGGCGAGGGCTCGGTCCTGTTCGCCGGGCCCCAGCGGGGCTACGGCCTCTTGGTGATCGTCGAGCATGCGCATGGCCTGGTGACGGTGTACGCACACAACCGCGACCTCCGGGTCCGGACGGGGCAGCAGGTCCGTGAGGGCCAGGTCCTCGCGACGGTGGGAGAATCCGGCAAGACCAGCGGTCCGCATCTGCACTTCGAGGTCCGGCAGGACGGAGCGCCCGTCGACCCGCTGGACTTCCTCGGCCCCCCGCCGAGCTCCTGAGGGCGAGAGCGACACGGGGCGGCCCGGAGGGGACGGTGATGGCGCTTCCCCGACAAGGCAGCGCCCCCGGCCGTCGGCCTGCGCGGTCCGGACGCTCCCGGCGGCGGCGCCGCTCGAGCGGGCCATCGCGTCCCCAGCGTCTGGCTTGCGCGGATGGGGGATAGAGATCCAGGCGGGCCGGGCCGCGCACCTTCAGCGCTGCAGCAGATGTTCCCGGTTGACGGGCCTCGTCCTTGATCTGGCGAATCGAGATGAAGGACAAGCTTCCGGAGACCTCGGCGGGCGGCGGCGCGACGCTTGACGGCCGCGAGCTGCAGACCGGCGCCCGCGGCCGGCGGCGTGGCGCTCCGATGGGCGTCACGTCTCCGGTGGTGCGGAGCGCAGGTTCCCCGCTGACCGAAGGAGCGCCGCGGACCGGCGCTCGAGTCCGGCAGCCTGGACCCGGAGAGAAGGCCGGAGGCACCGGGCAATTCCGAGGCCAGAACTGATTAAGGAAGTTCCTTAACTAGTTTCGGATGATGGTGAAGGAAGTTCCTTAACGAGTCTTGGCATCTGTTTCGCAGCCGGGCCTCGCATGAGCCCTCGGTGGCTGCGACAGGACGAGCGGGACGAGGTTCCGTGGGAGGAGCGGCAGGACGGCCGTCTCGAGAACCTGCTCGGGGCGCTGGCCGTGACGCTCGGCGAGCGCGTGCAGGAGAGGATGGCCGCGGCGGCGGGGTGCTCCCGGAGGGCTGTCGCCGCGCTTCAGTGGCTCGGGCGCAGTCGTCGCTTGCGCACACGCGACCTCGCGGAAGCGCTCGAGGTGAGCATGCCGGGCGCAAGCCAGCTGGTCAGGTCGCTGATGGCAGCCGGCCTTGTTCAGCGGACCCGGTACGCGCACGACCAGAGGCAATGGCGGCTGCAGCTGACCGAGCTGGGGGCTCGCCGCACGCTCCAGGCCAGGCGGGCCCGCGCCCAGCTCGTCCGTGAGCTCGTGACGACGCTTCCGTTTCCGTGGCGCCTCCGGCTGATCCGGATCCTCGAGCGGCTCCTGGCCCGTATGGCAGATACCCGGCAAGCCGTGCTCCGGGTCTGTCGTCACTGCGACTGGGACGTCTGCAGGGACGCAGTCATCGAGCCGTGCCCCGTTGCCATGGCCCACGCCGAGCGGACGACGTCGAGCCGGCGCGGTTGAGCATCTCGCCAGCGGCCGTCACGAGTCGTCCCGTCCCTGATACTCATCTGGGATGCGGACCGAGCGGGAGAAGATGCTGGCCGGCGCGCTGTACGCCCCGATGGATTCGGAGCTCGTCGCCGGGCGAACACGGGCTCGTGACCTGTGCCAGGCGCTGAACGCGACCCGAGAGGCCGAGGGCGAGGCCCGCCGCGCCATCCTCCGGGAGCTCTTCGGTCGAGGTGGCGAGAGCGTGTGGATGCAGCCGCCGGTCTTCTGCGACTACGGGTCGAACATCGAGCTCGGCGAGCGAGTCTTCTTCAACTTCAACTGCGTGGTGCTCGACGTCTGCCGGGTGCAGATCGGCGACTTCACCCTCTTCGGACCCGGGGTGCAGGTCCTCACGCCGATGCACCCGCTCGACCCCGAGCTGAGGCGGCGCCAGGAGTTCGGGAAGCCCGTGGAGATCGGGTCGGATGTCTGGGTGGGCGGAGGAGCGCTGATCCTCCCCGGCGTCCGCATCGGCTCCCGCAGCGTGATCGGCGCTGGCAGCGTCGTCACCCGCGACGTCCCGGAGGGCGTGCTCGCCGCCGGGAACCCCTGCCGGGTCATCCGGTCGGTCGCCGGAGCTCCCTGAGCCGGGGGTCAGGGTCCGGCGGAGAAGAACCGCCAGATCTCCTCTCCGGCCCAGCCCGGGACGGCGTGGCCGCCGGGCCACGGACAGGACTCGACCTGCCACGGCGGTGGGCAGGCGTATGTCTGGCACGCGCCGCCGCCCGGGGACGGGGTGAAGGAGCATCCGTCCCGCCCGAGGGTCCGGTTCCGGGCGAGCGCTCCCTGCTGGAGCGGAATGGTGTCGTCGGCGGTCCCATGGATGAAGAGCCCCGACACCTGGCCCGTGCAGCAGCGGGTGTCGAAGCGCTGGTCGCTCCCGGCGATGACCGCCATCGCGCGGAACCGGTCCGGGACGTTGCAGCCGAGGTAGAGGGTGAAGACCGCGCCGGCGCTGAACCCGGAGAGAGAGACCCGGTCCGGATCGACGCACCGGGTCTCGAAGAGGCGGCGGAGGATGCTCTCCACCCGGCGGGCGTCCACGGACCGGCCCCCGACGTCCCAGGTGCCCTGCACCGCGTCGGGGTAGACGAAGATCGCGCCGCCGTCCGCTGCGGTCTCGAGGCCGTAGGTTCGCGCCACCGCGCCGTTCCCGCCCGCTCCGTGGAAGACGAACACCACGGGGAGGGCCGTTCCGGAGGGAGCCTCGGGAATGGAGAGCAGCCCGCCCTGGAGCGACGGGCCGAGCGAGCCGAGGTCCAGGAGCCCTGCGTCCTTGGGCTCGAGCCCGCAGCCGGACACCGGGGTCGCCGGGCGAGTGGTGAGCACGCCTCCGTCGACCGGGTGGAAGCACACCGCGGGAGGGGGTCCGAATCCTCCGCCGTCGGGGAGGGCTCCCTCACCGGAGGCGCAGCCCGCGAGGAGCAGCAGGGAGAAGCGCGCGCGCAGCATCCAGGATCCCCCGGAGACTCTCCCCGCCACCTTCGCTATCACTCCTGGTGCATCGCGGTCATCTCTTCAGCGAGCGGAAGCCGTCGAGCAGCCGTCGACCGGATCGGACCGACCGTGACCGAGGAACTCCACCGGGCATAACTCCGGCACCACGGGTTCCTGTCGGAGCGCAGGCTGGAGACCGTGGGCCAGGTCTACCTCGGGGTGGAGCCCGAGTTCGGGATGGTGGCGTTCTAGCCGCCGCAGGTACGCTTGCGGGTCCGCTCCCATGCCCGAACGCTCCGAGATCATGCTGCGCGCGGCATCCTCGGAGGATGCCGGGGACATCGCCGCCCTCTGGCATCGGGGATGGATCGACGGTCACCTCGGGCACGTTCCCGAGGCGCTCCACGCGCACCGCCGCCTGGTGGATTTCCAGCAGCGCGTCCCTCCGAGGATCCCGACCACCACCGTCGCCACCGCCGGTCAGGAGATCGTCGGGTTCGTCACCGTGCACGACGACGAGCTCGAGCAGCTCTACGTCGCCGCTTCCGCCCGGGGGGGAGGCGTGGCTGCGGCCCTGCTCCGGCACGGAGAGAAGGTGATCGCCGCGCAGTACCGGAGGGCGTGGCTGGCGGTGGCCGTGGGCAACGCCCGCGCTCGCCGCTTCTATGACCGGGAAGGCTGGTCCGACGTTGCAGCGCTGGACTATGCCGCGGAGACCGCGACCGGCCCGGTCCTGGTCCCCTGCAGGCGGTACGAGAAGCTCGTGCGCTGAGGCCGGGGGCGAGTCCCCCGGCTCACTTCACCGGCGCATCGAGGAAGGCGGCGATGTACGCCGGAAGCCACGCCGGGGGGTGGCAGATCGCCCGGTGGTCGGTGTTCGGCAGGATCGCGAGCTGCGACTCGGGGAGCAGCGGGTACAGCGCGACCCCGTGCTCGGGACGGACGACGTCCCGGTCGCCCAGCAGCACGAGGGTCGGGGCACGGATGGAGCGGATCTGCTCCGGAGTCCAGCCCTCGAAGCTCCTCATCTGATCCACGCTCTTCCGGAACATCGTCGGGAGATCGCCCGGCCGAGGAGCCACCTGGAGGTAGGCCTCCCGGAGCTCGCCGGGCATGTCCTCGAGCCTGACCCGGTCGAATCCCGCCCAGAAGGCCGCGTCGGCTCCCTCGCGGCTGAACATGGCTGATTCGATCACCAGCCTCCGGACGACCTCGGGGTGGCTCAGCGCGATCTGGATCGCGATCTGTCCGCCGTTGCTGAAGCCCATGAAGTCGGCCCGGGAGAAGCCGAGCTGACGAAGGAGCGCGACCGCGTCCTCGGCCGACTGGTGGAAGGAGAAGGGGCGATCGACGTCCGCCGTGCGACCGTGCCCCTGCCGGTCGTAGACGATCACCCGCCGGCCCCTGGACAGCGCCGGGAGGACGTCGGCGAAGGAGGTCTCGAACGTCGAGCCGCCGCCGTGCAGCAGTACCAGCGGAGTCCCCGGGTCGCCGCTCGACCCGTGGAGCTCGTAATAGACCTGCATGCCGTTCACCGGTGCGTAGCCCTTCTGGGCGGCACACCCCGTGGCGAGGGCTCCGCCGAGAAGCAGCGCGCGGATCCGTCCCTTACGGCGGCCGGAAGGGAAGGGCAGCGAGGACAGGCGAGGGCGTGTCGTCATGCCGGAAAGACGGACGAGGGGCTCCGGAGGATAGCGGCCGCGAGCTCTTCCTCCATGAACGTCCCGCGAGCGGGTGGAGTTCATCCACGGCGACTTCGACCGCAGATGGCAGACGCCGCCCTGGCGCTAGTTCTGAAGCCACCGCCGGCCCCGGGCGGCTCAGCCCTCAGTGGACCTTCCGGTAAACGCCCACCACCTGGCCGAGGATCATCGTGGACCGGAACTGCGACCGGTGGACGTAGATCGGCGCCATGGTCTTGTTCGCCGGCTGGAACCGGATCCGCTCGCCCTCGGGGTAGTAGCGCTTGCAGGTGGCCTCGTCCTCGATCAGGGCCACCACGATCTCCCCCTCCCGGGCCGACGCCGTCTTGCGCACGAAGAGGTAGTCCCCGTCGTGAATGCCGTCGTCGACCATCGAGTCGCCCTTCACCCGCAGGGCGAAGACCTCCTTGCCGTTGCCGCCCAGGAGGAAGCTATCGATCCGGACCGAGTCCTCGACGTTCTCCACCGCGAGCAGCGGCGCGCCGGCGGCCACCTTCCCGAGCAGAGGCACCTCCACCATCCCCGGGTCCCGCCGCGGAGCGCCCATCCCCAGGACCAGCCGGGCGCGCTTCGTGGGCACCAGTGCCCGGGACTGCTGCTCGCCCCGCAGGAGGTAACCCTTGCGCTCCAGGGCCTTGAGATGGTCGTTCACCCCGTTGGTGGAACGGATGTCCATCTCCTCGCCGATCTCGCGGATGGTGGGCGGGAAGCCGCGCTCCTCGGTCTGGCGAACGATGAAGTGGAGGATCTCGCGCTGTCTGCCCGTCAGCTCTTCCATCGTGCCCTCCACCGGACGCTCTCCAAGCGAGTTCCACCCTGCCTGAACGGGCGTGCAGAGTCAACACTTTCGCCGCGGCCCGGCGAAAGGCTGCAAGTCCCCGGGGTGCTGTGGGAAGGTCTCGATCCATCCGTGCCCACCCGTCTCGTGGCTGCTCTGCTGCTCGGCACCTCTGCCCTCGCGGCGTGCTCCGGAGTGAAGGTCCGCCAGGGAGCTCAGGCGGGAGAGGTCGTCACCGAGCGGACCCGCTACCGGTTCGGGGAGCCGGGGTCGGACTGGCGACGGGTGGCGCTCGGAGACGTGGACGTCTCCTGGGTGCGAGACTCCTCGGGTCACACCCTGTCGGTGAGCTCGACGTGCGCGGACTACCACGAAGCCTCCCTCACGGCGCTGCGCCGTCAGCAGATGGTCGGCTTCACCGCGACCGAGCGGGTCGAGGAGCGTGAGGAGATGGTGGACGGACGCGCGGCGCTGTTCTCCCGCTGGCGAGCCAGGCTCGACGGCGTCCCGGTGGAGCTGGGCCTCCTGACCCTCAAGAAGGACGGCTGCATCTACGACTTCACCTACACCTGCCCGGGTGGGGCCTATGACGAGCAGTTCCAGGCGTTCACCAGGCTGGTGCAGGGCTTTGCGACGGAGCGAGTGAAGTGACCGCCCCGGACGACCAGTACAGCTCGGAGGAGTCGGACCGGGAGTCGCTCGCCGACATCGTCGGTCAGGAGCTGGAGAGCCTCCTCCCCTTCCGGGACAAGTTCCGGCGCGGGATCGCCCAGCTCGGCGGGATGTTCGTCCTCGCCGGTCGCGCGCTCGCCCGGGGAGTCCAGCCTCCGTCCAGCTTCGGGGCGATCGTCTACCAGGTGGAATCGCTCGGGGCGCGGTCCGTCGCCATCGGCACCCTGACCGCCGCGTTCGCCGGCCTGGTCATCGCGATCCAGTTCGGCTTCTTCCTCGCCCGCTTCGGCGTCCAGCATACCGTGGGCAAGGTGGTGGTCCTCACCCTGTTCCGGGAGCTCGCACCGGTGCTCACCGCGCTGACCGTGGGAGCGCGGATCGGCAGCGGCATCGCCGCCGAGCTCGGCTCGATGACCGTCACCGAGCAGGTGGACGCCGTGCGCGCTCTGGGCGCCGATCCGATCAAGCGGCTGGTCGTGCCCCGGGTCTACGCCTGCCTGGTGGTGATGCCGATGCTGACCGTGCTCGCCGACGTCACCGGGTTCCTGGCCGGCGCGTGGGTCACCAAGTTCGAGTACGACATCTCCTTCGCCCAGTTCTTCACCTCGGCCCTGGACACCGTGGACGAGAGCGACTTCCTCTCCGGGGTGGGCAAGTCCGTGGTCTTCGGCCTGATCATCGCCGTGGTGGGCTGCTACAAGGGCCTTCACGTCGAGGGAGGAACCGAGGGGGTAGGGCGAGCCACCACCCAGACCGTGGCCGTCTCCTCGGTCGCGGTCTTGCTCGCGGATTTCTTCCTGACCAAGCTTCTCCTCACCATCACGTGACCGCACCCGCAGCCACGCCCGCCTCCCCCGAGGTGCTGATCCGCTTCGAGGGCCTCCGCAAGGCCTTCGGCCCGAAGGTCGTGTTCGACGACCTGTCGCTCGAGGTGCGCCGGGGCGAGACCCTCGCCGTCATCGGGGGCTCGGGCGCCGGCAAGAGCGTGCTCCTCAAGTGCCTCATCGGCCTCATGGACCCCGACGACGGGCACATCGTCTTCGACGGGCAGGACCTCACCGGCTTCGGGGAGAAGGAGTTCCTCCCCATCCGCCGGCGGGTGGCCATGGTCTTCCAGGCCTCGGCGCTGTTCGACAGCATCTCCGTGGGGGAGAACATCGAGTACCCCCTCCGGGTCCACTTCCCGGAGATGGCCGACGAGGAGCGAGCCCGGCGGGTGGCGCGGGTGCTCTCCCTGGTCAACCTGCCGGGCATCGAGGCGATGCGCCCCTCGGACCTCTCCGGAGGCATGCGCCGGCGCGTCGGGCTCGCACGCGCCATCGCCACCGAGCCGCTGGTGATCCTCTGGGACGAGCCCACCACCGGGCTGGACCCGATCAGCACGCGGATCATCGACGATCTGATCAAGAGCATGCGAGCCAAGCTCCGCTGCACCTCGATCGTGGTCACCCACGACATGCAGAGCGCATTCTCGGTGTCCGATCGCGTTGCCCTGCTCGCCAATCACCGCATCGTCCAGGTGGGCACCGTGGCCGAGATGCGTGCCAGCACCGTGAAGGAGGTCCGGGCCTTTCTCGATGCCCGCAAGGGCGAGGCCCGGTTGGACTGACCGATGGCCACCGAGACCGCCACCCAGCGCGAACGCCGGCTCGTGGTCCGGGCCGGTCTCTTCGTGGGCATCGCCCTGGTGCTCTTCGGGGTCGTGGTCCTCCTCATCGGCAAGGAGAACCGGCTCTTCGATCGACAGGTCCGCTATCACGCCTTCTTCGAGAACGTGGAGGGCCTCAAGCGCGACTCGCCGGTCTGGCTGGGGGGCCTGGAGGTCGGCCGGGTGGTGTCCATCTCCTTCTCCCCGGACCTGGGGGACAAGAAGATCGACGTGGTCATCGAGATGTCGAAGAGCTTTGCCGCCCGGGTGCGCACCGACTGCGTGGCCCGGGTGGGCGGGCGCGGCGTCCTCGGGGACAAGGCGATCGACATCTCGCTCGGCACCGCCGAGGGAGACCTCATCCCCCTCGACGGCACCATCCCCAGCGGCTCGTCGGGCGACCTGACCTCGCTCCTCAAGTCGGGCGGGGCGCTGATGGACAACCTGCTGGCGGCCAGCGAGAACGTCCGCAAGCTCAGCGACGCCTTCGGCCAGCCGGAGGTGGTGCGGGACCTCACCGCCTCGCTGGCCACCAGCAGGTTGTCCATCAGCGCCCCGCCCGACTTGAGG
>DASROG010000532.1:0-2625 GCA_035646995.1 Myxococcaceae bacterium | reverse complement strand
CACTGGCCCCGTCGCCGATGCTCCGGGTCGTCGCCCCCACCGAGGGGTTGTCCTGGGAGCTGGATCCGTCCGCCTTTCCCCTCCTGGCCCAGCTGGGTCGGAACCTCACCGCGCTGGCCCGGGAGGGGCGCCTGGACCCGGTGGTCGGGAGGGCGCGGGAGATGGAGGAGGTCCTGGACGTCCTGGGCAAGCGCCGGACCAACAACCCCTGCCTGGTGGGCGAACCCGGCGTGGGCAAGACGGCGGTGGTGGAAGGTGTGGCCCAGCGGCTGCTCTCGGCTCCCGGTGAGCTGGGGAAGAAGGTGGTCGTCGAGCTGTCGACCGCGGACCTCCTCGCCGGCACCTCGCTCCGGGGCTCGCTGTCCGAGCGGCTCAACGGGCTGAAGGACGAGATGCGCCGCGCCGCGGGGCGGGTGGTCGTCTTCCTCGACGAGATCCACACCCTGGTCGGCGCCGGGTCCACCGGCGAGGGGGCCCAGGATGCGGCGAATGAGCTCAAGGGCGCGCTGGCCCGCGGGGAGTTCCCCTGCATCGGGGCCACCACCCACGACGAGTTCCGCCGCTTCGTCCAGGCCGACGCGGCCCTGGAGCGGCGCTTCACGGCGGTGGTGGTGCGCGAGCCGACGGTGGCTGAGACGGTGGAGATCCTCTCCGGGCTGCTGGCCCGCTACGAGGAGCATCACCGGGTGCGCTACGCGAGGGCGGCGGTCGAGGCCGCGGCGTCGCTCGCCGCGCGGTACGTGACCGACCGCCACAACCCGGACAAGGCGGTGTCGCTGCTCGATCTCGCGGGCTCGCGGGTGGCGCGGGCCGGACGCGAGCGGGCGGAGGTGCGCGACGTCGCCGAGGTGGTGGCTCGCATCGCCGGGCTCCCGGTGGAGCGCCTCCTGACCGGGGACGCGGCCCGGCTGCTCCGGCTCGAGGAGGAGCTGGGCGCCCGGGTGGTGGGGCACGCCGCGGCGGTGGAGCGGGTGGCGAGGGTGCTCCGGCGCAACTACGCGGGGTTCGCCAGTCGCCGGCCGCTGGGAAGCTTCCTCTTCCTCGGCCCCACCGGGGTGGGAAAGACCGAGCTGGCCCGGGCGCTGGCGGACGTGCTCTTCGGCACCCGCGACGCCTTGATCCGCCTGGACATGAGCGAGCTCTCGGAGTCGCACGCGACGTCGCGGCTCATCGGGGCGCCCGCCGGCTACGTGGGCTACCAGGACGGGGGACAGCTGACCGAGGCGGTGCGGCGGCGTCCGAGCGCGGTGGTGCTTCTGGACGAGGTGGAGAAGGCTCACCGGGACGTGCTGATGCTCCTGCTCCAGCTCCTCGAGGAGGGGCGGCTGACCGACGGCAAGGGCCGGCAGGTCGACTTCTCCAGCACCGTGGTGGTGCTCACTTCCAACCTGGGGGCCGAGGCCTTCGGGAGAACGCGGGCCCGGGTGGGCTTCGGGGCCGACGACGCCGACGAGGGCGGAGCATCGGCGGCCCTCGGCGAGGCGCGGCGGGCGCTGCCGCCCGAGCTGTGGAACCGCATCGACGAGCGGCTGGTGTTCGGCGCGCTCGGCCGGGACGACCTGCGCCGCATCGCGCGCATGCTGCTGGAGGAGAGCAGCCGGCGGCTGGCGGAGGAGCGGGGCATCGCCTTCGCCGCCGGGGACGAGGTGGTGGAGGCGCTGCTCGACTCGGACGACATGGACCCGCTGCTCGGCGCGCGGCCGGTGCGGCAGATCGTCCAGCGCTCCATCGAGGGACCGCTGGCGGAGCACATCCTCGCCGGGAAGGTGGCGGCCGGAAGCCGGGTCCGCGTTCGGATGGTGAACGGGCGCATCCGCTTCGGCGGCGAATCCGGGGGCTGAGTTGCTCCGGCCGGGCAGCGGAGGCGTGCCTCTCGGCAAGGAGCTGGCAAAGCTCTCCCGGTCGAGCAGCGCCGCGATGAGGCTGCGGGTCGGAGGCGCCGGATCGGGCGCCGCAGTGATCGGCACACCCCGGTCGGAGCATTAGCCGTGGCGCCAACGGGGCCCCGGCGACCGCGGGTGGTGGTGGTCGGCGTGGGCCGCCTGGGCAGCGCCATCTGCGTGCAGCTGCGGAAGGCGGGCTGGCCGGTGACGGTGCGCACCCAGTCACCCGCGGGGCGGCGGCAGGCGAAGCGGCTCGGGTTCGCGGAGGCGGACGCGGCGGCGATGTCCCGGGCCGAGCTGTGCCTGTTGACCGTCCCGGACGCGGCGGTCGAGCCCGTGGCGCGCGCCGTGGCCCCGCTGCTCGGGCGGACGACCGGGCTGGTCCACTGCGCGGGCGCGCTCACGCTGGAGGCCCTGCAGCCGGCCGCGGCGGGACGGCCCACCGGCTCGTTCCATCCCCTGGTCTCGGTGACCGGGCCGGAGACGCCGCTCGCGGGGCACTCGGTGGCCATCGCCACGCGGTCGCGGGTGCTCGCGCCGCTGCTCGGGCGGCTCGCCGAGGCGCTCGGGCTCCGTCCGCTGCGGGTGCCGGAGGAGGGTCGGGCGGCGTACCACGCCGGCGCGGCGATGGTCGCGAGCGGTCTGGTCTCGTTGCTGGATGCGGCGATCGCCGCGTGGCACGCCGCCGGGGTGCCGGAGCGCGAGGCCACCGCCGCGCTCACCGCGCTGATGCGCTCGGCGC
>DASROG010000531.1:0-2346 GCA_035646995.1 Myxococcaceae bacterium | reverse complement strand
GCATCGACACATCCCTGGAGGCCGAGGCGAGGGCGCTCCACCGCAGCGCTTACGTCGCCGATGCGCATGCCGACGCGCTGCTGTGGAACCGGGACCTCCGAGTCCGGCAACGGCGAGGGCACGTGGATTTCGTCCGGCTGGGCGAGGCCGGGGTGCGACTTCAGATCTTCACCGTCGTCTCCCGCGGGTTCCCCTTCATCGGTGGCTTCCCGGCCTTCGCCCTCGCGCACGGCTGGCCGCTGGACGCGATCCGGAACCCGTGGACCCGCACCCTGTTTCAGATCGACCGCATGACCCGCGCTTGCGACGGGGGTCCGGCCGTGCTCGCGAGGACGCCCGCGGACCTCGCGGCGGCCGAGGGTGACGGGAAGCTCTCCTGCGTCCTCGGCATCGAGGGTGGACACGCCATCGAGGGCCGGGTGGAGCGGGTGGGTGAGCTCGCCCGGCGCGGCGTGGCGTTCATGGGGCTCACCCACCTCGTCTCCAACGAGTTGGGGGGCTCGTCCTTTCCCTTCCGCGGGCGTCGGGGCCTCACTGCGCTCGGAGCACGGGTCCTGGAGGCGATGGCTGCGCACGGGCTCGCGGTCGACGTGGCACACGCCTCACGGCGCCTCCTCGCGGCCCTGCTCGAGCAGCAGGACGCCCGGGTCTTCTGCTCCCATACCGGGGTGGCCGCGCTCGGGCCGGGATGGCGCAACCTCGGAGATGCCGTCCTCCGGCGCATCGCCGACCGCGGTGGTGTCGTCGGCGTCATCTTCGGAACGCCTTACCTCGGAAGCCGCCGCCTGGAGGTGGTCTGCCTGGGCAGCGACTTCGACGGGATGGTCCCGCTCCCGACCGGGATGCGGGACGTCACCGACCTGTGGAAGCTGACCGCGATCCTCCTCCGGCGGGGGCACCCTCGGCGGCGGATCGAGCGAGTGCTCGGGCTGAATCTCCGCCGGTTCCTCACGGAGGTGCTCGGAGCGATCGAGCGCCGGCAGCCGGGCGGTCAGGCGGCGGCCACGACCTCGCGGGCGGCGCGCAGCCCGGAATGAATCGCTCCCTGGATCCAGCCCGGCCAGGGTGAGGTGTGTTCCCCCGCAAAGTGGATCCGCCCCTCCGGGGCGGCGAGGACCGGGAGGTGCCGCAGGTTCTCCGCCGTGTAGAGCACGTACGCGCCCTGCTGGAAGGGCTGCTCATCCCAGGAAAAGCTCGTCCCACCCTCGACCTCGGCCCGAGCGCCGGGGAAGAGCTGGTCGGCGTGGTCCAGGAAGAAGCCGATCCGGTCCGGCGGCGGCATCGCCGCGACCCTCCGGGCGAGGTCCTGGTAGAGGTAGGCGAGCAGGATCCCGCGCTGACCTGGCTGGTCGTGCGTGGGGCACCACACCTCCATTGGCACGTCGAGGTTGGCGAAGCCGCCAAGCTTGTTGTCTTCCCAGTACCGCCGCCGCATCTGGAGGTAGACGCGGGTGACCGCGCCGTAGGTCTGCTGGGCGATGGCCTCGGCCTTCCGCACGGGGAGCGCGGGGACGAACTCGACCGCCCGAAGCGCGGGGACGGGTGCGGTGACGATGACCCGGTCGGCCCGGAAGCTCTGGCCGCTTCGGATCCCGTCGGCAACGACCTCCACCCCGTCCGGGTCCTGGCGGATCCGGACCACCGCCGCACCGTAGCGGATGTGGGGTCCCACCGCGCTCGCGAGTGCCGCAGGGAGCCGGTCGTTCCCGCCCACGATGTGCTCCAGGACCGGTGCCTCGTGCGAGTACGCATCGCGGAGGAAGTCCGCCGCGCCGTCCTTCTCGAAGCCGAGGGTGAGGAGCGAAACGGCCGCCTCCGATGCTCCGTCGTCGCGCAGCACCTGGCCGATGCTCCGGTCGATGAGCGAGGCCGGAGCCCCCAGCGGCCACGCCTCCGGAGGCACGGTTCCGACCTGCCGTGTGTACTTGCCGATGTAGCGCCGGTACAGGCCGTCGAGATCGAGCTGGCGCTCCGCTTCCGAGAGGGCAAGCCGGGTGCGGGACAGCCGGAGCTTCTCGCCTGGCGCGAGGACGAAGCGCTCCTCAGCGAGCCGGTACACCTCCGGCTTTTTCGGGCGGTACGGTCGCAAGGTGAGCCCGAGCCGCCGGACGTACTGGCGGGTGAGCCCATGGGTGACGGGGATTCGCCCAGCGCCCGCCTCGGCGAAGAGGTGGTCGGAGAACGGCTCGCGCAGCGTCCGGATCCGCCCGCCGGCGCGCATCGTCGCCTCGAGCACGGTGACCTGGTGGCCCTGCCTTCCCAGCGCATCCGCTGCTGCCAGTCCCGCCATCCCCGCGCCGACCACCACCACCCGGAGCCGCCGGACCTGGGTCGGCGCCGCCGGAA
>DASROG010000530.1:0-11095 GCA_035646995.1 Myxococcaceae bacterium | reverse complement strand
AGCCCACCGCGCCCGCCTCGCCTCCGTCCGAGTCCGAGCCGCCGCCCAAGCGCCCCGTCCCGGACTACCGCGGGCAGGAGCCGCCCCCGCCAACGGTGGGCGAGGTGCTGATCTGGGTGCCGCGGGTGATTCTCCTCCCGGCGTACCTGGTGACCGAGTACGTCATCCGCACGCCGATCGGAGCCGTCTCCACCGCCGCGGAGAAGGGCAACTGGGGCCCCGCGGTCTTCAACTTCTTCGCCTTCGGCCCGGACCACAAGGGCGGCATCTTTCCGACCTTCTTCCTCGACTTTGGGTTCCGCCCCAGCATCGGCCTCCACTTCTTCTGGGACGACACCTTCGTCGAGAGGAACAAGGTCACCGCGGATCTCGCCTGGGGCGGCTCCAACTGGATCACCATCGGTCTCGGAGACCGATATCGCTTCACCAACCAGAGCTCGATCGCCCTGGAGGCCCACTGGAACCGGCGGCCGGACAACCTCTTCTACGGCATCGGCTCCCTGACGACGGACGAGTTCAAGTCGCGGTACGGCACCGACGTTGTCGGCGGCTCCCTGAGCTACCTCTACGCCGCGAAGGCGGCGAGGGTCGAGACCGGGGCCCACCTCACCCGGACCGTGTTCCGCGAGTACTCCTGCTGCAGCGACCCGACGCTCACCCAGCGCGTGGAGCGCGGTGAGCTTCCGGCGCCGCCGGGATTCCAGGAGAACACCACCGCCGCCGGGTTGTCATTCCGCGCGTCTCTCGACACCCGCCCGCCCGACATCAACCGGAGCGGGATCCGGATGGGCGTGGCCGCCGCCCCCTCGGTGGACGTGACCCGCGGCTTCGACCGCTCGTGGATCCGCTACGGCGCCGGCATCGAGGGCTCGTGGGACGTCACCGGGAAGGGCCGGGTGCTCAGCCTGGGAGTCCTGGCGGAGTTCGCGGACCCGCTGGGGAGCGAGCCCGTCCCCTTCTGGCAACTGGTCACGGTGGGCGGCGCCGAGCCGTTCGTCGGCTTCCTGCGCGGGCGGCTCCGGGACCGCAGCGCGCTCGGCGCGCAGCTCTCCTGGCGGTGGCCGGTGTTCGCCTACCTCGACGGCGTCGCCGGGGTGAGCTTCGGGAACGTCTTCGATGCGCACCTGCGCAACTTCCGCTGGGACGCGCTCCGGCTCTCCGCCGAGCTGGGGGTCCGCACCGCGGCGGTGCTCGGGGCGAGCAACTTCCAGTTCGTCATCGGGATCGGCACCGAGCCCTTCAGCCAGGGACTGCGCCTGACCTCCTTCAGCCTCGCGTTCGGGGTGACCTATGCGCTCTAGGAAATACGAGCAGGCGCAGGCCGATCACCCAGGCCAGGGAGGCGAGCCAGGCCGCCATGACGTCGGAGGGGTAGTGGACTCCGAGGTACAGGCGCGAGGCGCTCACCGCCACGACGAAGATCGCGGAAAGCGCCAGCGCCGCCCACCGGGCGGGCGTTCGCCAGGCGAGGATCGTCACCACCGTGCCCAGGGCCATGGACGCCATGGCGTGGCCGCTGGGAAACCCGAACCACATCTCCCGCGTTGCCGAGTTCCAGAGCGCGGGCCTCTCCCGGCCATAGAAGGCCTTCGCGGCATCGTTCAGGATCCAGGAGCCCACCATCGACAGGAGCACGAACAAGCTCTGGGCGATCCGCCGACGAAACAGCAGATAGGCGAGGAGCGCGATGGTGAGCGGCGTCACGCCCCCCCAGGTCCCGAGGTCGGTGACCCACGCCGCCATCCGATCCCGGCCCGGCGTGGCGTAGGAGTGGATCCACCGGAGCACGGCCAGGTCCCACGGCGGCGGCTGGGGATGCACCACCAAGCGCGCCAGCAGCGCCAGCCCACAGAGGGGAACCAGCACGCCCAGGAACAGCTCCACCAGCCCGCGACGGTGGCGACGGAGGCGGTCGCGCACCGCTCTGGCCAGCCATCGCCGCCGGTGCTCATCGGCCAGGGTCCGGGAATCGTCCACCGGGCGTTGATACCGCAGGGACCCTGTGCGGCGCTCGTCGGAGTCCTGGCCGTCGCCGTCGCCGGTCTCCTCGCCTGCGGTGGCGCCCGACCCTTCTCCACGAAGCCGGTGCTCTGGGAGGACGACGACCGGCGCCCCTTCCGACCGATGCCGGAGCAGTCCTTCGTTCCGCTGTACTGGGACGGCATCGACCACATCCTCTTCCGTCCCCTCAGCCACGTGTGGCTCCTCGAGACCGGAAGCCCGGCGCGAAACGTCAACGCCCTCGACGAGGTCCCGGACTCGAGCTGGTTCGTCAATCGGCTCGGGCGGCGCCCCATGACCACCGAGGAGATCGCACGCGGTCCGTGCACGGGCCCCGGGCCTGCCGAGGATCACCCCTGGAAGGTGGTGGGGGTGAAGATCGACGGCGCCAACCCCGGCTTCCGGATCAAGACCGCGTCGGGGAAGGTCCACGTCATCAAGTTCGACGCCGTCCAGCAGTGGGGCCGCGCCTCGACCGGCGACGTCGTGGGGAGCCGCCTGTACTGGGCCGCGGGCTTCCAGGCGCCCTGCAACCGCATCGTGCACATCCGCACCGAGGAGCTGGAGCTTCCCGAGCAGGAAATCAAGGATCCCGGCGGGAAGACCCTGACCCGCGAGCGCATCCTCGAGCTGATGGCGCACCTCCCTCGCGAGAAGGACGGCACCGTCCGCGCCCTGGCCAGCGAGTTCCTGCCCGGGAAGCCCCTCGGTCCGTGGCTCTACGAGGGCACGCGGGGCGACGACCCCAACGACGTCGTGGACCACCAGGAACGGCGCGAGCTCCGCGGCTCCCGCCTTCTCGGCGCCTGGACCAACCACCACGACGCGCGCTCGCAGAACACGCTCGCGGTCTGGCTCGAACAACCCGACGGACGCGGCCACGTCGAGCACTACATCATCGACTGGGGAGACACCCTCGGAGGCCTGCTGGACTGGGACAGCGTCTCCCGGCGGGTGGGCTACACCTACTACATCGACTGGGGCGCGATGGGCGCGGACTTCATCACCTTCGGCGCCATCGAGCGCCCCTGGGAGCGGGCGAGCTTCGGTCCGGCGGGGCCCATCTGGGGCTACTTCGACGATCGCGAGTTCGTCCCCGAGGACTGGCACGTCGGCTATCCCAACACGGCGTTCTCGTCGATGGAGGAGGCCGACGGAGCGTGGATGGCACGGATCATCTCCCAGCTCGATGACGCGGCCCTCTCGGCCATCATCGACGAGGCGCACCTCTATGACCCGCTGATCCACAGCGAGCTGGAGCGCATCCTCCGCGGCCGACGCGACAAGATCCTCCGCCGGTACCTGCTCAAGCTCTCCTCCCTCACCCGGCCGGAGGTGAAGGAGGGACGACTCTGCGTCGAGGACCGCGCCGAGGCCGCAGGGCTGGGTGCCGCGCCCGCCCCCGCGGCGAAGCTCTGGCTGTCGGCGGACTCGGTGGCGGTGCTGCCGGTCTCACGCCCCGGCCCGCGCGAGCTGTGCGTGGAGGTTCCGGAGCTGGGCGAGGAGCAGCGGGTGGTCGACCTGTCCACCGGACGCGCCGGACAGTTCCCGCTCCGGGTGCACCTGCTGGGCGGGGACACGCTGCGGGTGGTCGGCCTCGACCGGCCGCAGGACGATCACCCTCCCGCTGGCTGACTCTGCCAGAGCCTTCGGTCGAACCGCGCCGCGACGAGGGCTGCCCATAGCTGCGCGGCGAAGCTCCGGATGAGCTCGAGGCAAAGAGCGTCGTCGTCCTCGATGTCCTCCAGCAGCTCGTGATGACTCAGGAGCAGGGCCGTGGACTCGGAGCTCGCCGTGACCTGGCCGTCGAGGGGCACGCCCGCGACCGCCTCGGCGAGACCGAGCACCTCGCCCGGGCGAACCGTGCGCGCGGGGGCTCCTGGCACCTTCAGCTCGAACGAGCCCTCGAGGAGGATCAGCACGTCGGAGGGCTGATCTCCACTGCCGGGGAGGGATCCCGCCGGGTACTGGCGTGCCTTCGCGACGCGTGCGAGGCGAGCGATGGTCGCCATGCCGTCGATTCCGAGCCCCAGCGCCTCGCGGAGGGTCAGCATCCTCGACACCAGGTCCAGCCGGACCGTGGGGGGCGGCTGGGAGGGAGCCGGCTCGGAGTGGCTGAGCCGCCGGACGTCCAGGAGCTTCAACGCGATCAGGCGCAGGAACGAGCGCGCCAGATGCCCGTGCTCCTCGAGAGCGCCCACCAGGGCGTCGCGGTCGAAGACGAGCAGAACCGAGCCCGGCTCGGCCACGAGGTCGCCCGGGAGCATGGCGCCACCGAGCACCGAGAGTGCCCCCGCGCCGGGAGGCTCGGCGACATCCGCCAGCTCGGGGAGGTCGGACAGGAGCCGCAGGCGGCCCGCGAGCGGGACGTAGTGCGCCCCGGCGCGCTCCCCCGCACGGGCCAGGACGGTCCGGGAGGGGAAGACCTGTTCGCGTCCGGCCGCGGCGACCAGGGTGAGGTCCTCGAGCGACATCCGGTCGAAGGGCGGAGAGCGGCTCAGCCGGAGCACGCGCTCGGCGAGCGTGGCTGGATCCAGCTCAGACACGAGCCGGCTCGCCATGCTCGAGCTGCTGGATCGCCCGCTCGGCGACCGCGGCCGATTCCTGGTCGGCGCATCGAGGGCCGGCCCGGAGCCGCGTCACCACGCCGACCCATCCCTCCTCCCGCGCGAGGCAGGGGGTGAGGAGCCGGACCACCTCGCTGCTCTGGTCCAGGAGCGCCGCCACGAAGCTCTCGGGCGTGGGGCGAGCCCCCAGCACTCCGCTGGTGAAGGCAGGGAGCACGACGTCCGGCTCGAGCAGCGCGAGGACCGGATCGCGCCAGGGGGCCCGGACCAATTCCAGAAGAACCTCCTGCGCGGCATCGCGGCGCCGGCGGTCCTCCGAACGGATGCCCAGGTACACCTGCTCCAGGCCACCACCGGGGAAGAGCAGCCCGAGTGCCCGGAAGGCCCGCTCGATCCCGCGCCGCTCGCGATCCCGCAGGAGGTCGAGGAGCAGCGTGCCTGCGGGCTGCGACCCGTCGCCTCGCCCGAGACCGAGCTCGAGGCCTGCCTTCCGCAGCACGCGGCTCCGGAAGACCGAGCGCAGCTCCAGCTCGAGCGCGGCCTGCAGCGAAGCCTGGTCGAGCGCCAGCCGCGGATGCGTCCGCCGCTGCTGGTTCAGCGCACGGAGGGAGCGGAACCGATCGAGGCCTCCGCGGGGCTGGACCAGGCGCTTCAGGAGCACGCGGGCGGCGGACTCGGCGGGAAACCGCGCGATGGCCGGCGGCAGCTCCCGGGCGAGCGCGTACGGCGTGTCCGGAGACAGGAGGAGCCGCTCCAGCTCGGCCAGCGCCAGCGGTCCCATGACGACCAGCACGTCGGTGGCCCCGGAACGAAGTCGCGGCTCGACCAGCAGCGCCACCAGCTGCGAGACCAGCTCGGGAGGAGGCGCGGGGAGGCTGGGTGTGGCCCGGAGCAACTCTCGGCGCGTCTCCACGTCCCCGGAGAGGAACAGCGTCTTGATGATGGGCACAAGGTCCGGGCGCGGAGCGTTGCCCAGGGCCCAGGCGAGCGCGCGCCGCGCATCCAGATCGGGCCCGGCGGCGATGGCCTCCAGCTGCTCCCGGGCCTCCCCGCCGTTCTCGGTGGCGGACAGGGCGACCAGGGCCGAGGCCTGGACCCGCGGACTGGGATCGTTCAGGGCGGTGTGGAGCGCGTCGGATGCATGGCCGGCCCGAGCCCACCGCTCCACGGCGATCGCTCGAACCTGATCGTCCGGGTGCCGGAGCAGGAAGGGCAGGAGCGCGTCCACGTCGGGGCGCTGCGCGCCGGAGAGGTGGCGCAGAGCGGAACGAACCACCAGGGGGTCAGGGTGGTAGAGGATGAGCGAGGGGACCAGGCCCAGCCGCCCCGAGGCGGTGAGGACGTCCAGGGCGGTGAGGACCTCGCGCACGCTGGACGAGCCCAGCGCGGCGACCAGCACCTCCGCCGAGGCGAGGTCCAGCCGTCCGATCGCCGCGGTGGGCACGCGCCCCGCGCCGAGCTCCCGCTGGAAGCGCTGGAGATAGCGGCGGCGGAGGACCCAGCTGGCCTGGACCCAGGCCAGACCGACGAGGGCGAGGCACACCGTGGTCACCGCCAGCTGGTGCCGCGCGGGTAGAACGGGCACCGCCAGGAGGAAGAGCGAGGCCAAGGCCTGCCCGCCGCGCTGCCCGAGGGTGTCGATCGAGGGCTTCACCACCCGCCGCTCGGCCGGGCCGATGGGAAGGAAGAGCAGCTCCGTCCCTACGCGGTACACGGAGGGCCGGAGCCCCCCATCGAGCGTCTTCAGCAGCAGCACCGCTACCAGCCCCGCGCCCAGCGCGTACCCCGATGCGCCGGCGAGGACGACCAGCGGGAGCAGCCCCAGGCTCCGGGTCACTCCCGTGTTCCGGAGCAGGATGCCCACCAGGACCAGCTCCACCACCAGCGCCAGAACGCTCTGTCCCAGGTAGACGTTGGCCACCAGGCGGGGGATGTGCTCGGGCGCGGTGCCGGCGGCGACGGCGGCCTTGAACAGGTAGTCGATGAGGGTGGCGCTGGCGGCGGTGAGCAGCGCCAGCACCGCCAGGAGTCGCAGGTAGGGGTCCCGCTTCACGTACCCGGGCAGTTCCCGCGGAGCCATCAGCTCCGGCTGGGCGACGTGACCCTCGCAGCTCCCCCGGGTCGTCACCTGCGCCACCACCGCCGCGCCCAGGGTGACCCCGGCAGAGATGAGGAGGAGGGAGCGGGGGTCGGTCCAGCCGAGTGCAACCCGCGCCGTGCCGCTCCCGCAGACGGCGCCCAGCAGCCCGCCCGCGGCGATGAAGCCGAACACGCGCTTGGCCTCGTCGACGCTGAAGGCCTCGTCGGCGGTGAGCCAGAACTGGACGAAGACCAGCGAGGAGAACAGCGCGGTCCAGACGTAGAAGCCGAGCACCGTGGACCGCGTGGCGGCGAAGGCCCAGAAGGCCAGCGTCACCCCGCAAGCTCCGAGGAGGGTCAAGAGAAGCGCGACGTGACTGCGTCCGCCCCAGAGCCGGCGCTGGAGCGGAGTGAGCACCAGCACTCCGGCGGTGACCGTCAGGTACAGCCAGGGGAGCCGGGTGACGGGCTGCTCGGTGAGGAACATCCCGTCGCGTGCGGTCTCCAGCAGCGCGTGCGCGCCGACCAGGAAGAACAGGAGCGCGGTGAACGGGAGCGCCCGGCGGATTGGGCTCGCCGATCGAGGCGCGGCGCTCATGCGGACGGAGCCGCGGTGGCGGCGGTGAGAGGGCGGGACTCGATTGCGCCGCTCCGGACGAGGTGGAGGGAACGGACGCGCCAGGCGGTGAAGAGCCAGGTCGCGGTGAGCACCACGTTCAACGCGGCGAAGCCGCTGGTCCGGACGCCGAGGTGCGTGCCGATCCAGATCGACGCGGCCGCGCACACGTCCCCCGCGCGGACGAGGAAGGTGTCGATCACCGCCTTGGCCTTGTACTTCTCGTCACGGGAGACGACCAGGTAGAGCGCGTTGACCGCGGTTGTCTCCAGCGAGTACTCGACCCCCTTCTCGGCCACCTTCGCCACCCGGATGAGGGCGAGCGCCGGGAAGAGGACGATGGCCACCGCACCACCCATCGAGACCACTGGCAGGATGAGCAGCGCCGAGCCCACTCCCAGGTACTTCAGCACCCGGGAGACGACGAAGAACTGGCCGATCACCGCGACCAGGTTCACCCACCAGAAGTACTCCGCCTTGAACTGCCCGACGAACTTGCCCGGGTCGGCCAGGGCGCTGGACCGGGCGGCCTCGATGAGGGTCTTGTCCAGCACGTACTCGCCGGAGTTGGTCACCCAGTTGGCGAGCACGGTGATGAAGCCGATCAGGAGCAGGTAGCGGTCGGCGATCAGCGCATGGAACCCCCCTTCGCCGGTCAGGGGCTGATCCTTCGGCATCTCCCGGCCGCGATCCTTGGGACAGCACCGCTGCTGGCCGTTGACCAGGGCGAAGGGGACCAGGGTGACCACCAGCAGCGCCGCCGAGGCGAGCATCAGCTCGAGTGGGCCGAGCTTCTTGAGCAGGAAGCTGGCCAGCGCGGCGCCGGCGAGCGCGCCGACGGAGCTGCCGACGCCGATGATGGCGAAGAGTCGCTTCCCCTGCTCCGGCGTGTAGACGTCGTTCGCGAAGCTCCAGAAGGTCGCGACCAGCAGGTAATTGAACGTGCCGACCCAGAGATAGAACGACAGCCCGATGGGGACGGAGGCCCGGAAGAGCGCGGCGAAGACCAGGAGGTTGGAGGCGACGAAGAGGAAGATGATGGCGATCAGCTTCAGCCGGCTGACGCGCCGGGCGATGGCGCCGTGGGCGCGGAGCACCGGAATGAGCAGCAGCGCCTGGCCGGCGGCGGCGTAGGCCTTCACCTCCGCGCCCCCGCTGAGGAGGATGAGCGGCTCGCGGATGACCTTGAGCAGGTAGTACGCGGTCAGGATGAGGAAGATGGTCGCCGTCAGGACGAGCGCGGTCATCGCCTCACCGGCCCGGACCTCGGCGAAGGGACGCAGCAGGCGCTCCGGCCATGCCAGAGCACGCGGCTCGGCGCTCATGCCAGCCCTTCTAATCGTCCTCCCCCGGTCATGCGCACCCGTTCTTCTGGGACCTTGCGTCAGGGCCCCGCGGTCGTATCGGCGGAGACGATGGGGGGGCTTGCAGTCGGACCCCGCAAGGCGGGGCAGGCGCAGTGGTCACGCCGCCTCCTCGCTGCACGGTGAGTGGATCCACCGAAATGCCGCAGGCCGGGAAGGCCATCTGGAGGACACGCAGGCCCCGCCCGCCGGACGGCCGTGGAGCGGAGCCCGGCCAAGCCCCAGAGACGGGGCTGATCGACCCGGTCGACACCTGCAGGCCGGGGGTCGACGTTCGCCTTGATCCGCTCGGCGGGCCTCCCTTAAGGAGAGCCCGGGATGACGCCTGCCGCGCCGGCCGGTCGACTCCCCGGGTTGCCTCTGCCTGTCCGCGAGTGACCTCGCGCCGGCCGCTGGCCGTGCGTGAGGTCGCGCCCGGGCCGGCGTGTGCAGCGTCCCCGCCGTGGTGAGGCATTCACGATGAGTTCAGAGTGGTACGAGTCATTCTTCTCCCCGCTGGCCCTGCAGTTCTGGCGAGCGGTGATCCCGCCCGGGGCCACCCGTGACGAGGTCGACTTCGTCGAGCGGGCGCTCGGGCCCGGCCGTCCGGGGCGGCTGCTCGACCTTCCCTGTGGAGAGGGGCGCCACGCGCTGGAGCTCGCCCGGCGAGGCCATCAGGTGACCGCGATCGATCTCTCGCCGCACGCCGTCACGCGTGCCGGGGAGGAAGCACGCCGCGAAGGCCTGTCCGTGGAGCTCCGCGTGGGGGACATGCGCTCGCCCCCGCCGGGCCCGTTCGACGGCGCCTGTTGTCTCGGAAACAGCATCGGCTATCTCTCTCACCGGGACCTCCGGGCGTTTCTGCGTGCCATGCACGCCGCGCTCCGGCCCGGCGCCCGGTGGGTCGTGGACACCGGGACGGCGGCCGAGTCGCTCCTTCCCCGGTTCGGGGGGGACGACCGGACGCTGGAGGCGGCGGGGATCCGCTTCGACGTCCGCCAGCGCTACGACCCGGTCGAGGGCAGACTCCGGCAAGAGGCGACGCTGGTCCGCGGCCAGGAGCGGCAGGAGGGCCCGATCAGCTACGGCGTCTACACCGTGGCCGAGCTGCGCCGGCTCTTCCTCGAGGCGGGGTGGTCGGTGGTCGGCCTGCACGGAGCGCTCGACGGCCGGCCGTTCGCGGTGGGGGATCCGCGGCTGCTGATCGTCGCAGAGCGTCGAGCGACCGGGGCCTGAGGCGGCCGGGGCCGTTCGCGCCTCAGTACCGTTTGGAGAGGTTTCCTGAGGAGGAGTGAAGCACTAGACAGGCGCGCATGGGGCTCTTCGAGCTGGTCCTCGCGCTGCTGTTCGCCGGAGCGGTGTTCACGCTCTGGTCGGAGCGTCTGGGGATTCCGTACCCGGCGCTCCTGGCGCTCGTGGGAGCGCTGATCGCCCTGGTCCCGGGGGCACCCGCGGTCTCGCTCGATCCGGAGCTCGCGCTGGCCCTGTTCGTGGCGCCGACCTTGCTCGACGCGGCCTACGATGCCTCGCCCCGGGACCTGCGCACGAACATCTGGTCCGTCGTGGGTCTGGCGGTGATCCTGGTCCTCCTGACCGTGGCGGCGGTCGCGTTGGCTGCCCGCCTGATGGTTCCTGGGCTGGGCTGGGCCGCGGCAATCGCGCTCGGGGCGATCGTGGCGCCACCGGACGCCTCCGCGGCGACGGCTGTCCTGCGGAAGCTGCGGCCTCCGCACCGGCTGCTGGTGATTCTCGAGGGCGAGAGCCTCTTCAATGACGCGACGGCGCTGCTCATCTATCGGGTGGCGGTGGGGACCGCGCTGACCGGTGCGTTCTCGGGCTGGAGCCTGGTTCCGACCCTCCTGCTCACCTGCGGTGGCGGCGCGCTCGTCGGATGGCTCCTCGCACGTCTGTTCATCAGGGCGTTCCGCGCGATCACCGACATCTCCGTGAACGTGCTGCTGCAGTTCATCAGCACGTTCACGGTGTGGATCATCGCGGATCGCCTCGGGCTGTCGGCCATCATCACGGTGGTTGCCTACGCGATGACCATCGCCCAGCGCGTCGGCGGCCGGATCGACGCACGGCAGCGGATCGCGTCCTATGCAGTGTGGGACGTTGCGGTGCTGGTGCTGAACGTCCTGGCCTTCGTCCTCATCGGGCTGCAGCTCCGCTCGATCTACGCGCGCGCGCATGGAGGGGAGTGGCGGACGTACGCGCTCTGTGCCGCGGTCGTGTGTGCGACGGTGATCGTCGTCCGGGTCGTGTGGGTGATGGTCTACGGCGCGGCGGTGCGCTGGAAGAGACAGCACTGGAGGGTCTCGCCAGAGAGGCCGGCGCCCACCATCCGTGGCGGGATCCTCGCCTCCTGGTGCGGGATGCGAGGGATCGTGACGCTCGCCGCGGCGCTGGCCTTGCCGGCCAGCTTTCCGTATCGCGACCTCGTCGTCTTCTCGGCGTTCTGCGTGGTGCTGACCACGCTGGTCCTGCAG
>DASROG010000529.1:0-7697 GCA_035646995.1 Myxococcaceae bacterium | reverse complement strand
TGTACAGCGCCTACCGCATCACCGAGACCCACGCGCCGGTCACCGTGGTGGCGCAGTCGCAGTGACACGAGGAGGGGCGTCTGCCGGGACCCGGCGACGCTCCTCGACCCATGGGCGTTCCACCTACGGAGAGCGCACGAGGATGGTGGTCTCACCCACGATCGGCGGTGGCGACGATCGACGGAAGTCCTGGAGCAGCGCGGTGGAGAGAAGGAAGTACGCGACGATGAGCGCCGCACCGAGCAGGAGGCCCGGTTCACCGGACGCCACCGAGCGGGGTGCAACGAAGAGCTGGACCTGCATGGTGGTCTCCCCTCCGACCCGTGAGCGGTCGGTGCAGCGCATCGAGGCTGCAGACACGGTGCCAGGTCGACCCGGGGCCGCGCGGTGATGCCGAACGGGCTCCCCTCGCCGGGAAGGAATGGCCCGAGGAGGATGGAGCGATGCGCTGGATGTTCGAGGAAGACTCTCTGCCGCGGCTCGATGCGCGGCTCCGCAAGGTGGGGGAGTGGCTGCTGGTGGGCTACACGGTCGCGCTGGTGCTCGTGACCTTCGTGCTGCCGGACCGACGGCCACCGGACGACGGAGCGTCGACCGACGCCGTGGTCCAGCTGTTCGTCGGCTGAGGGGGCCGACCGCGTCCTGGCTCAGCTCCTCCGCAGCGCGGCCAGCTTCCCCTTGGTGCCCGGCCACTGCTTCTCGGGCATGCGCGAGAGCAGATCGAGCACCGTGTCCTGCAGCGTCTCCTGAGGGTCTCGCGGCGAGAAGCCCAGCTCACGCTCGGCCTTCCGGGAATCCACCCAGAACCAGTGCTCGGCGATGTCCACGCTCGCCGCATCGAGCACCGGCTCGCGTCCGCGCGCCTCGGCGAGCTTCTCAAGCAGCTTCGCCCCGGCCACGTTGACCTTCGACGGCAGCCGCAGCCGCGGCGCCGGCACGCCGGAGATGCGCTCCAGCCGCCCGAAGAACTCGGACATGGACATGTTCACGCCCATCAGGTGCTTGCCGCCCAGCTCGCCGCGGTCCAGCGCGGCCACGAAGGCCTCGGCGGCGTCGCGCACGTCCACGAAGCTGATGCCGCCGTTGGGCATGACCGGCAGGTCGCGCTGGAGGAACTTCATCACCGTCCAGGTGGACGACAGCCGTTCGTCGCCGGGGCCGAGGAGCAGGCTCGGGTTCAGCACCACCACCGGGAGGGAGTGCTTCCCCGCGAATTCCAGGACCAGCTTCTCCTCGTAGATCTTGGAGAGGTAGTACGGCCATCGACCGACGACCTCCACCGGAGGCAGGTCCTCCTCGGTCGCGGTCCGCTCGGTGCGCGAGACGGCAGTGGTGCCGCTGGTCGAGGCGAGGACCAGCCGCTGCAGGCCGCCGCGGGCCCGAACCTCCTCCAGGAGTCCCCGGGTGCCGGCGACGTGCAGCCGGTACATCGCGGGTCCGTCCGCGGGGTCGAAGGAGACCATCCCCGCGAGGTGGTAGAGCACGTCCACGCCGGCCAGCGCTCGCTTCACCGCGGCGCGCTCCGCCACATCGGCCTGCACGAACTCGCCCTGCTCGAGGAGCTCCGGGCCGGGGGAGCTGCGGCTCATCATCCGGACCCGGTGCCCGGCCGCCGCCAGTCGCGGGACGAGCGCCTTGCCCAGGAACCCCGTCGCCCCGGTGACCAGGATGCTCCGGCCGGAGCTCACCTCGGGCCCCCGCCCGAGCTCCTCCGCGGACGCACCGGCGCCGGAGCGAGCTCCACGTCAGGCTCGAGCCAGAACACCCCGCCCTCGCGCAGCCGCTTCACCGCCTCCTCGGCGATGCGGGTCACCAGCCGGTAGCTCTCGCTGCGGGCCAGGCCCTGGGCGCGCCGCCGCAGCTCGCCGATGCCCAGCGCCGGTCCGATGCGGACCGAGATCTCGGTCTGCTTGGGAACCATGCTCCCCTTGGGCAGGGCCTGAAACGCGCCCTGGATGTGGAGGGGGAGGATGTCCACGCCGTAGGTCAGCGCGAGGTAGCCGAGCGTGGGGTAGAACGGGCGCAGCTGCCCGTCGGCCGACCGCGTGCCCTCGGGGAAGAGCAAGAGGTTATACCCGTTCTGGAGCGCTTCCCCCGCCAGCCTCAGAGACTCGCGCAGGCTCCCGTGCCGGTCCATGGGGATGAGGTTGGTGAAGTTCTCGAACCAGGCCCGCTTGAGCGGAGTGTCGAAGAAGTAGTCGCGCGCGGCGAGCGAGGCCATCCTGCTGCCCTGCTCCCCGAGCGCGTACTTCACCAGGCCCATGTCCAGGTGCGAGCTGTGATTGGCGATGACCAGGAAGTTCCCGCTCTGCGGGACGTAGGCCTGGCCGGTGACCTTCACGTCGAAGACCCCGCCGAACATCACCTTCTGCCAGAGGTCGACCATCGTCCGGCCCAGGCTCGCGACCGGGGCCGGCACCTGGATCTCGCGGTCCTCGGGCCCGGCCTCGGTGCTCGCCGGCTGAACACCCTCCGCCGGCTCGGCCAGACGCCGGGCCGCGCTCCCCAGGAAGCGCGCGAGGTCCTTCACCGTCTCCACCCCCGAGAGGTCACCGGCCTCGGGCAGGGCGATGCCCGCCGACTCCAGCGCGACCGACAGCTCGGTGAGCATCAACGAGTCGAAGCCCAGGTCCGCCGACAGGCGTGATTCGGGGCGCACCTCGCTCGCCGGCTTGCCGATGACCTCGGCGACGAGCCGCTGCAGCCACTCAGTGGAGCTGCCGTGCGCGGCGGGACGGACCTTCTCTCCCGTCGCGGCGAGCTTCTCCAGCTTCCGGAGCTCGTCCACCACCAGCTTCCGCTTCACCTTGCGGGTGCTGGTCCTCGGCAGGTCGGCATCCCAGAAGCGGAGCACCTTGATCCGCCGGTGGAAGGCGAGCACGGTGGATACCCGGCGGAAGTGCTCCTCCAGCTCGGCTCGCACCTCCTCACGGCGACGCTCCCCGTACTCCGGCACGCAGAGACAGGCGACGGTCTCGCCACCGGCATCGTCCGGGAGACCCACCACCGACAGCTCCTTGATCGACCCGTGGTCCCCGTAGAGCTCCTCCAGCTCGTCCGGGTACACGTTCTTTCCGCTGGCGTCGATGATGACGTCCTTCTTCCGACCCACCAGGTAGAGCTGCCCGTCGGCGTCGAGCCTTCCCAGGTCCCCGGTGTACAGCCAGCCATCTCGGAGGCTGGCCTCGGTGGCCTCGCGGTCGGCGAAGTAGCCGGCCATCACGTTGGGTCCGCGGGCGCACACCTCGCCGATGCCGTCGTTGTCCGGGCTCTCGATGCGCAGCTCGATGCCGGGCAGCGCCCTGCCGACGCTTCCGGGGATGCGCTTGTTGCTCGGGGCCTGCACGCTCAGAACCGGAGCAGCCTCGGTGAGTCCGTAGCCCTCGGCCAGGTCGAAGCCCAGGTCGTGGAAGGCGCGGTGCACGTCGTCGGCCAGCGCCGAGCCTCCGGAGACCAGGAATCTGATCCGACCGCCGAATTTCCTGTGAACCGGCCAGAAGAGAAGCTTGCCGAGGTTGAGGTTCTGCCGGTTCCGGAGCGCGCCGTGCGCGGACATGAGCGCCCGGATGCCCTGCTCGACGATGGCCGGCTTGGCGGTGAGCTCCTGGGTGATCTTCCGGTGGAAGAGCGTCCAGAGCGCGGGCACGCCGATCATCGCCGTCACGTGCCCCGACTCGAGCACCTCTCCCAGCCGGTCGGTGGTGAGCTCGTCGAGGTAGGTCACCTCCGCGCCGCGGCTGAAGGGGGTCAGCATCCCCGCCGAGAACTCGAAGGTATGGTGAAGCGGCAACACCGAGAGCAACCCGTCGCCCACCCCGAAGTCGAACGAGGCGGCGAGCTTCGGCACCAGCGAGGCGAAGTTCCGGTGGGTGAGCATCACGCCCTTCGGCGTGCCGGTGGTTCCGGAGGTGAAGATGAGCGAGGCCACGTCGTCCGGAGCGGCGCTCTTCCGCACCGGGCCGATCCGGCCGGGCTGCGACGGGTCCCCCTCCATGGCCTGGGCCAGCGTCGCCAGGGTCGCCGCCAGCGAGTGATCGGAGAGCGTGCGCCACAGGCCGGCCAGGTCCCGCGCCGCCTCCTCGGAGAGGAGCACCACCCTCGCCTGGCTCCGTCGGACGATGTTCACCACCTCGGCCTCGCTCGAGGCGTGGTCCACCGGCACCACGGTCGCGCCCGCGCGAAGGATGCCGAAGTAGGCGATGGCCCACTCGGGACGGTTCTCGGAGACCAGCAGCACCCGATCTCCGGGCTTCACCCCGCTCCGGAGCAGGAAGCTCGCCACCCGGGCCGCCCAGCGGTGCACCTCGCCGTAGGTGAAGCGCTCCTCGCGCTCGTCCTCCACCCGGCGGAAGGCCACCCGGTGCCGGTAAGAGTGCACCGCGGAGTCGAACAGCTCGAGCAGGTCCCGGTGGGCGTGGATCGCCTTGCGCCTCTCGCGCTCCTCCTCGAGGCCCGGGAACACCCACTTCTCCAGACCGGGGAGGTGCACCTCGAGGAAGTACCGCCGCCAGTCGATGGCGTGCGGGTCCCAGGGAATCTTCGCCGCGTCGAGCGGGTCCATCGCCGCGTAGAGCGCCCGGGTGTTGTCGCAGCGGAACACGTAGCGGTTCTCCCAGAGGAACGGGAGGAACAGGCCGATGAGCATGGAGAGCGAGCTGGCCTGCTCCTCCACCCGCTCGAGCTGCTCCCTGGCCCGCTCCAGCATCGCCGAGACGCGGGGGGCGCCCCAGCGCGGCCCGTGCTCCTCGATGCCCTTGCGGACCAGGCGCGCCCCGGTGGCGAACAGCGGCGCGCTCCGGGCGAGGAAGCTGCGCTTGGAGACCGGCTGCGGCTCGAGGCGGCTCTGCACGTCGTTCAGGAGCGCGCTGCCGGTCTCGCGCTCGCGGTAGTGCCGGCGGCGGTACAGCCCCACCAGCTCGACCGAGCGCGGGGCGTAGAAGGGATTCGAGTCGCCCGAGGCCTGCTGGTACACCCGCCGCTCGGGATGGCTCAGCGCCCGCGCGGTGATGGCGATGAGCGACCCGGCCACCAGGTCCACCGGGATGATGTCCAGGATGCTGCGCTCGGCCGCGGGAATCAGCCGGTGCCCCTTGATCCCGGCGAAGGACAGCGGCGCCGAGGTGGTGAATCCTTCGTTCCACCCGGGGAAGGGAAAGCGCAGCGCGCTCTCGACGATGCTCGGCCGGACGATGGCGTAGCGTAGGTCGGGCGTGCCGGCGATGAACTGCTCCCCGAGCGACTTGGTGTAGGTGTAGGTGTTGGGCCAGCCCCAGCTCCGGGCGCGCTCCATGCCGGCGTCGGTCAGCTTCTGGGTCAGCCACAGCTTGCGCTCCCGTCCTACCGCGAGGCGCAGCGACCTCTCGTCCCGCCCGTCGCGCCCGTCCTCCTCCAGCCGGTCGAGCGCGCGGCTCCGGAACTCGGAGGTGAGGGCGTGGTCCTCGGCCTGCTCCCGCAGCCGCTTCACCAGCCGGGCCGCGTCGTCCAGCTCGTTCTGGAGCGAGAAGTCCCGCCCGTCCAGCTCGCCCTTGCGCGGGAAGTAGCCGACGATCTCCTCGTCCTCGAACACCAGCCCGCTCTTGTTGCCGACCACGAAGGCGGTGGACACGTGCACCAGGGGCACCCCGAGCCGCTGGCACAGCTCGACCGCGTTGCGCACCCCGTAGGTGTTGATCTTCAGCCCCACCTCGAGCGGCGGGTTGAAGGAGACCAGCCCCGCGCAGTTCACGACCACGTCCACCTGGCCGGCCAGCCGTTCGAGGACCTCTCCGGAGAGGCCCAGGAGCGGTTCGGTGATGTCGCCGTCCAGCACCCGGGTCCGCTCGAGGACGAAGGCCTCGGCCCGCTCGTCGCCGTGGTGGTCGCGCAAGGGCTGGAAGGGCTCGCTGCGGACCACCTTCTCCACGAAGCGGGCCTCGGCGCTGGTGGAGGAGCCGCGCCGCACCAGGGCCCAGACCCGCCCCAGCACGTCGCCGTAGCGGTGCAGGAGCATGGAGAGGGTGACCTTCCCCAGAAATCCGGTGCTGCCGGTCAAGAGAACGCGCTTGCCGGCGAGGGCGTGGGAAACGGAGAGGACGGGCGATTCCATCGGGTTCGTAGGATGGTGACTATCACCAGCCGCGGCCCGGGGGTGAAGCCCGGAACGCTGCGCCGCGTCGGCCGGCGACGGGGGTGGGCCCTCCGACATCGCCCCCCCGCTCGGCAGGGGACGGGTCCGCCCGGCCAGTCCTGAATTTCGTTCCCGGCGTGAAGGGCGACCCGCGTAAGAACCGTGGCCCATGCGTCCCGTCGTCTGCGCCTCGCTGCTCCTGCTCGTCTGCGCCTGCGCCCACACCGTCGCCCCGCCGCAGCCCGACCGGAGCGCATTGCCGTCCTGGAGCGAGCAGATCCGGGTCCGGGAGGAGTGGCTCACCCGCCGGCACGCGCTCCTGCTGGAGATGATGCGGCGGCACGGCGTGGGCATGTGGATCGTGGTCAACGAGGAGTTCCACGACGACCCGCTGACCCAGTTCGTGGCTCCGCCGCGCCCGTACGCCGGCAACCGCGACCTCTTCGTCTTCGTCGATGCGGGTCCCGCCGGTCTCGCGCGGCACGCGGTCACCGGCTTCTGGGAGGAGGCGCTCTCGCGCTACTTCGAGACCGACCGCGACCCGAAGCCCTGGGACCAGGCGATGAAGGCGCTGTACGAGAAGTACCGGCCGAGGACCATCGCCCTCTCCATCGACGGCAAGCGGGGCGTCACCCGCAGCCTCACGAAGACGACCCACGACGCCCTCGCCGAGGCGATGGGCCCGGAGGCGAAGGCCCGCTTCGTCCCCGCCGGGCCGCTCATCGAGGAGTATTCGGACACCCGGCTTCCCGAGGAGGCGCCGGTGTACCGGAGGATGGTCGAGCTCACCGAAGCGCTCGCCCGGCGCGCGCTGTCCGCCGAGGTGATCCGCCCGGGGACCACCCGGGTGGGCGACGTCCGACGCTGGCTCTTCGACCGCGCCTGGGGTCTCGGGGTGAGCCTCTGGTTCCAGCCCGACCTCCGGGTGCAGCGGAAGGGGAAGGCTCCGGACATGTCCCGCGGCTTCCTCGCCGTCGCCGACGAGGCCGTGATCATCGAGCGGGGGGACGTGCTCCACCTCGACTTCGGCTTCACCTTCATGGGGCTGAACACCGACTTCCAGCGGATGGCCTACGTGCTGCGCGACGGTGAGGCGGCGGCCCCGGCGGGACTGGAGGCAGCGCTGGCCAATACCCGCGCCCTCCAGGACGTCTTGATGCGCGAGGAGGCCCGACCGGGACGGCCATCGGCCGAGGTTCACGAGGGCACGATGGCGAAGATGAAGGCCCGGGGCATCACCGCGCAGATCTACTCGCACCCGCTCGGGTTCCAGGGGCACGCCCTCGGCCCCAGCATCGACATGCGATCCGCGGCGCGGAAAGAACCGTCCCGTCCGCTCCGTCCCGGCTCGTACCTGGCCGTCGAGCTCAACACCCGGACCGCCGTCCCCGAGTGGGCTGGGCAGGAGGTCTTCATGATGGAGGAGGACCCGGCCTGGCTCGATGGGGACGGGTACCACTTCTTCGCCGAGCAGCAGATGCAGCTGTTCCTGGTGCGCTGACCGGCCGGCCGAGCAAAGCGAGCTGCGTTTTCAGCTTCGGGATCCGGGTGATTCCTGCTGGAGTCCGCGCGCTCCGGGGATTCGCCGGGG
>DASROG010000528.1:0-3667 GCA_035646995.1 Myxococcaceae bacterium | reverse complement strand
ATGCCGATCACCTCCGCCGCGACGTCCATGTCGCGAACCGCCATCCACGCGCGTCCGGTCGCGGTGCGCGAGAGGTTCTTCGCCGCCAAGGCCAGAACCGAGACGATGGAGAGCACGAGGAGGTAGCGGCGCGCCGGGCTGTCGATGGGGAACCCGGCGATCACCATCGGCTGGGCGGTGATGGTGCCCGAGGGCGAGTCGTTGCTGAACCAGGCGACCTTGGTGAAGAGCCAGTCGACGAAGAACTGCGCGGCCAGGGTGGCCACCGCGAGGTAGAAGCCCTTGATCCGCAGCGAGGGCAGGCCGAACACCATTCCCACCGCGGCGGCGATCAGCCCGGCGAGCACGAAGATCACCAGCAACGGGATCCAGGGAAGCCGCAGCTGCAGGTTGTAGGCGGCGAACGCTCCCACTGACATGAAGGCCGCGGTCCCGAGGCTGAACTGCCCCGCGTACCCGGTGAGGATGTTCAGCCCCAGGGCTGCCAGGGCCAGCACCAGCATCGGAATCAGCAGCCCGGAGAGCGCGTATTCGCTGGCGACGAGCGGCACCCCGACGAAGGCCACCGCCAGGAGGAGGGCCATGCCCGCGCGGTCCTGGACGATGGGGAAGATCCGCTGGTCGGCGGCGTAGGTCGTCCGGAACTGTCCCGCTTCCCGGTAGATCACGTCACACCCGCTCGATCCGCTTCTCGCCGAACAGCCCGTCCGGCCGCACCAGGAGGAAGAGCAGCGCCAGCACGTAGGGGAACCAGTTCTCGATTCCGCCCCCGATGATTGGCCCCAGGTACACCTCGGCCACCTTCTCCGAGGCGCCCACCATCAGCCCGCCGACGATGGCCCCGGCGATGGAGGTGAAGCCTCCGAGGATGATCACCGGCAACGCCTTGAGCGCGACCTGCGTCAGCGCGAACTGAACGCCCAGCCGGCTGCCCCAGAGGAGCCCGGTCACCAGCGCCACCGCCCCGGCCGCCGCCCAGACCAGCGCCCAGATCCGCTCCAGAGGAATGCCCACGCTCAGCGCCGCCTGGTGATCATCCGCCACCGCCCGCAGCGCTCGGCCGGTCCGGGTCCACTGGAAGAAGGAGGCCAGGATCACCACCAGGGCCCCCGCGGTGCCCGAGGCCACGAGATCGAACTTCGAGACCAGCACCCCGCTCACCTCGAGCGGCGTGTCGGGGATGCCCAGGTCCAGCCCGCGCACGACGCTCCCCCACACCGCCTGCGAGGCGCCCTCGAGCACGAAGGTGAGCCCGATGGTCGCCATGAAGAGGCTGATCTGCGGCTGGTTCACCAGGGGCCGGAGCACCAACCTCTCGGTCAACAGGGCGAAGACGATCATCACCGCCAGGGCGGCCAGGAACGCAGCCCACCCGCTCCAGCCCCGGTCCACCAGCCCGGCGTAGGTGGTGGCCGCGGTGAGCACCATCGCTCCCTGCGCGAAGTTGAAGACCCCGCTGGCCTTGAAGATCAGCACGAAGCCGAGGGCGATCAGCGAGTACATGACGCCGGCCAGCAGCCCCCCGACCAGGACCTCGATGAAGAAGGCCATCAGCCTGCCTCCTTCAGGGCCCGATCGTCCGCCGCGGTGGGCACTCCGAGGTAGGCGGCGATCACCTCGGGGTTGGCGCGAACCTCCGCCGGGCTCCCGTCGGCGATCTTCCGGCCGTAGTCCAGGACCACGACCCGGTCGGCGATGTCCATCACCACCGCCATGTCGTGCTCGATGAGGACCACCGTCACCCCGAGCTCGTCGTTGGCGTCGAGGATGAAGCGGCACATGTCCTGCTTCTCCTCGATGTTCATCCCCGCCATCGGCTCGTCGAGGAGGAGGAGCCGGGGCTCGGCCGCGAGCGCCCGGGCCAGCTCCACCCGCTTCTGCAGCCCATAGGGGAGCCGGCCCACCGGCGTCCGGCGCACGTGCTCGATGTGAAGGAAGTCGATGATCTTCTCCACCCGGGCCCGGTGCTCGAGCTCCTCCCGCTCCGCCGGCCCCCAGTAGAGCGCCTGCCACAGCACCCCGCAGCGCATCTTCAGTGTCCGCCCGGCCATCACGTTGTCCAGCACCGACATTCCCTTGAACAGGGCGATGTTCTGGAAGGTCCGGGCGATCCCCTGCTCGGCGGCCCAGTGCGGGCGCATCGACCGCCGCGTCTCACCGCCGTAGGTGATGGTGCCCGCGTTCGGGGCGTAGACGCCGTTGATCACGTTGAGCAGGCTCGACTTGCCCGCCCCGTTGGGCCCGATGATCGCGCAGATCTCCCCCTCGTGGACGTGGAAGTCCACGTTGCGCAGAGCGTGCACCCCGCCGAAGCTCAGCGAGACTCCGCGCACCTGCAGCAGCACCGGGCCGGGCACCCTCCCCTGCATCAGGCGGCCCTCCGCTCTGCGTCTTCCTCGACGATCATCGCCTCGAGGATGGCCAGCTCGGCGTGCATCATCCCCGTCCGCCCGTCCTCGAACCGGACCTGGCTCTCCACGTGCACCGAGGGCTGCGACGAGTAGAGGGCCTCCACCAGCGGCGCGTACTTCTCGGCGATGAAGCCCCGGCGCACCTTCCGGGTCCGGGTGAGCTCACCGTCGTCGGGATCGAGCTCCTTGTGCAGCACCAGGAAGCGCCGGATCTGCGAGCCCTTCAGCCGCGGATCGGCCGCCAGCGCGGCGTTCACTTCCTCCACGCACCCGCGCACCAGGTCGTGCACCGGCTTCTGCCCGGCCAGGTCGGCGTACCCGGTGTAGGGAAGGTTCCGGCGCTCGGCCCAGTTCCCCACCGCGGCAAGGTCGATGCACACGAACGCCGCGGCGTGTGCCCGGCGGTCCCCGAAGGCCACGGCCTCCTTGATGAAGGGGAAGAACTTGAGCTTGTTCTCCAGGTACTTCGGGGCGAACAGCGTCCCGTCCTGCAGCCGGCCCACGTCCTTCGCCCGGTCGATGATCCGGAGGTGTCCGTCCTCGTCGAAGAAGCCGGCGTCCCCGGTGCGGAAGAAGCCATCCGGGGTCATCGCCTCCAGGGTCGCGGCGTCGGCCTTGAAGTAGCCGCGGAACACGCCCGGGCTCTTCACCTGCACCTCGCCCTGCTCGGAGATGCGGACCTCCACGCCGGTGGCCGGCGTCCCGACCGATTCCAGCTTCACCTGCCCGTTGGGCTGGATGCAGACGAAGACCGAGGTCTCGGTGCTCCCGTAGAGCTGTTTGAGATTGACGCCCAGCGAGCGATAGAAGCGGAAGAGGTCGGGTCCGATCGCCTCGCCGGCGGTGTAGGCCACCCGGACGCGGCTGAACCCCAGCACGTTGCGGAGCGGGCCGAGGATCAGGAGATCCGCCAGCGCGTAAGCCAGCCGGCCAGCCAACGGGACCGGCTTGCCGTCCAGGATGTCCGGCCCCCAGCGACGGGCGACCTCCGTGCAGCGGGCGTACACCCAGCGCTTGAAGCGGGAGGCGTCCTCCATCCGGATGGACACGGTGGTGAGGAGGTTCTCCAGCACGCGCGGCGGGGCGAAGAAGTAGGTCGGCCCGATCTCCCGCATGTCGGTGAGGACCGTGTCCGGGCTCTCGGGGCAGCTCACGCAGAAGCCGGCGACGTGCCCCTGGCAGTAGCTGAAGAGGTTGTCTCCCACCCAGGCCATCGGGAGGTAGGCCAGCACCTCCTCGTCGGCGGTGAGCCGCTC
>DASROG010000527.1:0-4612 GCA_035646995.1 Myxococcaceae bacterium | reverse complement strand
CCCCCACCCAGCCCGAGCTGCTCCCGCGGGCGCGGGTGCTCAAGGGCTCCGCGGAGGCACCGGTCCACCTGGTCGAGTGGACGGACGTCCTCTGTCCTCACTGCCGGCACCTGAACGACGCGCTGGAGCAGCTCCAGGCCTCGGTGCCGCCCGGAAGGCTGGCAGTGGAGGCAAGGCAGTACCCGCTGGACGGGAGCTGCAACCCCGACATTCCCCAGAAGGGCGATGGGCTGCGGTGCACGGGCGCGCTCGCGCTCATCTGCCTGGAGAAGGCCCCGGACTTCTGGAGCTTGCGCGACAAGGTGTTCGCCGCGCAGAAGAACCTCACCCGCGACTCCCTCCTGGCGATCGCCAGCTCGGGCTCGGTGTCCCGAGGTCAGCTCGAGGCGTGCATCGGCAGCCCCGAGACCGCGGCCAAGCTCCAGGACGACATCCGCTATGCCGATCTCTACAACCCGACCGGCACGCCCATCGTCGCCATCAACGGCAAGCCGGGCTACGCCTCGCCGGTGTTCCTCTACGCGCTCACCATGGCCAGCGGCGATCCGACGGCGCCGGTGCTGACCTCGGCGCTGCCGCCTGCGCGGCGCGCGGCAGCCCCCCAGTGAAGGGGAAGAAGGCGCCGCCTCCGGGCGCGGAGCCGGGCTCGTTCAACGCGGCCTTCGCCGGGCTGGCGTCGCTGCGTGATGCCCTGCCCGCGCGCGAGCACGGGGAGCCCGAGCGCCCCACGCCGCTCAAGGGCCCATCGCGGGCCGTCGTGCGCTACGAGCGCAAGGGACGCGGCGGCAAGGAGGCGACGGTGGTCGAGCGGCTCGCGCTCTCTCCCCGCGAGCGCGGCGAGTGGCTGCTGGCGATGAAGCAGGCCCTCGGGTGTGGGGGCACGCTCGAGGGCGAGGCCCTGGTGCTCCAGGGCGACCAGCGGTCCCGGGTGCGAACCTGGCTCGAGGCGCGCGGCGTCTCCCGCATCTCGGTGGGCTGAGCCTGGTCGCTGGCGCGCCCTGCGCGCTTCCGCGAGCGTCCCCCTGGTGCGGGGGGCTGAGCCTGGTCGCTGGCGCGCCCTGCGGGCTTCCGCGAGCGTCCCCCTGGTGCGGATTCCGAGGCCGCGAACCCGGCCCACGCCGGTCGCCCGGTGCCTAGCCGGGTTCGCCCGAGGGCTGCTGCCACCGCGGCGCGGCTCTTTCCTCCAGCCACCGGAGCGCCGCCGGCACCCCCTGGGCCATCGCCGTCGCCGCTGCCAGCACGGCCGCCGCGAGCGCGAACGCCTCGGGGAAGGAGAGCTGGTGGGTCCACCGCGTGACCAGCCCCTCGTCGCCGGCCCAGCCGTACAGCAGGACGAGATGCCCGACGTAGACCCCGAGTGACCGCCGTCCCAGGCTGACCAGCCCCGGAATCCGGGAGACTGGCAGGGCCGAGAAGAACCCGAGCGCGAGCAGAGCCTGGCCCATCCGGTAGAACGCCGGCCACGGCGAGCTCAGCGACCAGTCCTCGAGCCCGGTCTGCTCGAGCATCAGCAGCAGGAGGCCGCCGGCCAGCAGCAGCGCCATGGCCCGGTGGCGGCGCTCGCGCAGCGTCGGAACCAGGAGCGCCAGCGCTCCGCCGAGGAAGAAGAACGCCGACCAGGGAACCAGCGGGAAGTGCGCCTCCGGATGGCCGAGGAACCCCCGCCAGAGCCAGCCGGCACCCAGCCCCACCGGCCAGCTCACCGTCGCGACGAAGGGGATCCACAGCGCCAGCACCCCGAGCGCGCCGATCCGGCCCGGTGTGCGGGGAAGCAGGGAGAGGAGCAGGACGCCGGCGGCGATCGACCACCCGATGCAGGGGAGGGCGTCGAAGGCGAGCAGGTGCGGCCAGAGCGTTCCCTCGGCGGCCATGGTCTGCGCGGCCGAGAGCCCCGGCCAATGCAGGCCGTACCCGAGCGCGAGCGCCAGCGCCGCCCGCCGGAGGCGCCGGCCCACCGTGTCCGCGTCCGTCGAACGCAGGGAGGAGGCCAGCGCCCAGCCGGCCACCACCAGGAACAGCGGCGCGGTGAGCCCCCGGAAGGACCAGTAGAGCGCGACCAGGGGAAGGTCACGCACCCGGTCCTCGAGGGTCAGGTCGAGGGTGTGGCCGAGGACCATGGCCACCACGGAGGCGCCGCGCACGGTGTCGAGCCAGGGATCACGACGCTTGGAGAGCGGAAGGGTCGAGGGACTCACGGGCGAGGACGGAAGCGTTCGGAAGATGCAGACACCGCAGCCCGGGCGGAAGTTGCTCCGGACGGTCTGTCTGCAACCGAAGGTCTGGAGTTACAGGCCGGCGATCACCGCGTCGGTGAACTCCCGCGTGGTCGCGGATCCGCCGAGGTCGGAGGTGCGGACCCGTCCCTCGGAGTAGACCCGCATCAGCGCGCGATCGAACCGGCGCGAGGCGTCTGCGAGGCCGAGCCAGGCGAGCATCATGGTCGCGGACATCATCAGCGCCGTGGGGTTGGCGAGGTTCTTCCCGGCGATGTCCGGGGCGGTGCCGTGGACGGCCTCGAACACCGCGGTTCGCTCGCCGATGTTGGCGCCGGGGACGACACCCAGGCCACCGACCAGTCCGGCACAGAGGTCGGAGATGATGTCCCCGTACAGGTTCTCCATCAGCAGGACGTCGTACCGCTCGGGGTTGCGCACCAGCTGCATGCACATGTTGTCGACGATGACTTCCTCGTAGGTCACCTCGGGAAACTCCCGCGCGACCTTGCGGCAGCAGTCGAGGAACAGGCCGTCCGACAGCTTCATGATGTTGGCCTTGTGGACGGCGGTCACCTTCTTCCGCCCGTTCTGCCGTGCGTAGTCGAAGGCGTAGCGAGCGATGCGGCTGCTCGCCTTCTCGCTGATGATCTTCAGGCTCTCCACCACGCCCGGGACGACGATGTGCTCGAGGCCGGTGTACAAGCTCTCGGTATTCTCGCGAACGACGACCAGGTCGACGTTCTCGTACCGCGTCTTCACGTTCGGTACCGAGCGCACGGGGCGGAGCGCGGCGTAGAGGTCGAGGCCCTTGCGCAGGGCGACGTTGGCCGAGGGCAGTCCGGCGCCGATCTGGGTGCCGGTGGGGCCCTTCAGGGCCACTCCGTTCCTCAGCACCGAGTCCAGCGTCTCCCGGGGGAGATTGGTGCCGTACTTGCTGATGACCTCGGAGCCCGCGTCGGCTTGCTCGAACTCCAGCGAAGCGTGAAGTTCCTCCAGGACCCGGACCGTCGCCGACATCACCTCGGGACCGATCCCGTCGCCGGGGATGAGCGTGACCTTGCGTCGTTCCGTCATTGGCCCTGTCTATCGCAACTCGCAGTGGTCAGGGGTGATACCGTCGGGCTGCCGTTCGATCGACCATGGACGCCCGGCTCCAGCGGCTGCGCCGCAGGGTTCAGCGCGGAGAGCGCCTCTCCGACGCCGACCTGCGGTGGCTGCGCACCGCGGCCGACGAGGAGACGCGGGCAGTCGCCGAGGCGCTGGCGGGGCGCGGTGCTCCGGAGGTGCTCGGTCCCGACTGGGAGGGGCTGGTGAGGGCGCGCGGCCGGGAGCACGGCGGGCTCCGCGCGACGTGGACCGACGAAGGGTCGGGAACGGACGACGTCCTGGCACAGGTGGTCCCGATCCTGGCCGAGGCCGCGGCCCCCGGCGTCCTCTGTCGAGAGGGCCCGGCGGGTCTGGTGGTGACGTACCTGAGCAACGGGATGGCGGTGGACGCCGAACGCGCGGGGGCCTCGCTGGAGGCGGTGGACCGGGCGGCGTGGAGTCACCTCGAGGCGCGCGTCGCGGACCCGCGTCCGGTGATCGTCGATCGCGGGCAGCCGCGGCTTTCGCCCGAACCGCTCGGGCTCTGGGCGCTGTGCGAGGCGGATGCCGCGGACGGCGCTCGCCTCCTCGGAAGGGAGCAGCGGCGGCGCCTCTTCGAGGTCGTGGGCGCCGGACCCTACCGGGTGTCGCTCGCCCGGAGGGAGCTTGCGCTGGTCGCGCCGCTGCTGGACCCCTCGGCAGTCGCGCTGCTGGAGTCGGTCGAGCCAGGGCCCGAGGGAATCCGGGGTCGATTCGCACTCCAGCCCGACGGAACGTTGCAGCGGCTGGGAACGGGCTGAGCCGTCGGGATGCCGACCTCAGCCGTCGACCGGCCAGCTGCGGTGCACGTCCACCGGCTGGTCGGAGAGCTGCTCCATCGTGGAGATGAAGCGGTCCGTGCTGGGCAGGTCCGCGTGCACCTGGAACGCCGGCTCGTCGCTCCATCGGGAGAAGAGGAGGAACCGGGACGGATCCTTCTTGGACCGGCAGCCCTGGATGTACAGACACCCCGGCTCGAGGCGCACCGCACGGGTCTGCTCGCGCAGGACCTCGGCCATCCGGGCCTCCTGGCCCGGGGCAGCATGAAAGCGGGCGAACACGTCGAGCTCCACGAGCGGACCTCCTCCGGCGGACGGGCCCCGCCGGCAGGTCCCAACGGTGCTGCTCGGCTGGTCTGGCGGCAAGACCAGGGCGAGCGAGCCGGAGCAGACCAGAATCTCAGCCCGCCCCCGAGGGGCGGAGCCCGTCCACGAACACCACCTCGCGGAACCCGAGCGACATCAGCAATCCGGTGGGGGCCCGCTCGGCGC
>DASROG010000526.1:0-4048 GCA_035646995.1 Myxococcaceae bacterium | reverse complement strand
GCTCAGGCGCGAGCTCGGGCAGACCGCCTTCGAGCGGGGCAGGGCGGCCTTCCGCCGGAACGAGTGGGCGGCGGCCACCGAGGACCTCTCGCGCCTCCTCGCGATGCAGCCCACCGAGCCGGAGCAGCTCGAGGCCTCGTTCATGCTGGGCAACGCGCTGGTGCAGCAGCGGAAGTACGAGCCGGCCATCGCCCCGCTCAAGACGTTCGTGGAGAAGGACCGGTGGAGCAAGAACCGAGAGTGGGCGATGACCCTGCTCGCCCAGGCCTACGAGCAGACCGGGAAGCCGGAGCAGGCCGCGTCCGTGGCCCGCGAGGCGCTGGGGATGTACCCGGCCTCGCAGTTCACGCCCATGCTGAAGGCTCGGCTGTCGACTGCGAAGCGCGCCATGTCCGGCGCCGACGGCGCCGACGCCGGCGTCACCACCACCGGGCCCACCGGCGCCGCGCCTGCCCCGGCCGCCGCGGTGACTCCCGCCGGCGCCGCCGCACAGGCCACGGCCGCCGCCCCGGCGACCGCCGTCGCTCCGTCGGTTCGGCCCGATGGGGGGACGGCGCCGAGGTCCCGTCCAGCGACGTTCAAGACCGCCGCCGAGTCCTCCGCCGGCCTGCTGCCAACCGGCGGCGCCAGCGCGCCCGCGCGGCAGCCCTGAAGCACACGGGAGCATGGCCCGGCCCCCGCCCGTGCGTGACCCGCGCTACCGCCCGTTCCGGGTGGCGGTGATCTCGGTCTACCTGCTGGTGGTGTCGACCTTCTGCGTGCTCGTCACCGCCAGCGTGGCCCGCTCGGTCCGGGCGATGAGCCCCCGCCGCGAGCCGGTGCGGACGGCCACGCTCTCCCCGGAGGCCTGCGTCGAGAGGGCCTCGGCGCTCCTCGACGAGATGGAGGCCCGGCGGCGGGCGCTCACCGGCATCACCCCTGCCTCGCGGGCGGACGCGAGCTGGATGTCGTTCCGGGTCGAGTGGCTGGACCGGGTGCGGCAGGCCGAGCGCAGCTGCGGTGTCGATGCGCCCGAGCGGAAGGAGCTCGGCGAGCTCTTCTCGCAGCTCGAGCACCTCGAGGACCTCTACACCACCTCCGCCGTGCAGTACGCCGGGGAGATCGGCCCCGCGCTGGACCGCTTTCACCGGATGATGGCCCGCGCTCGCAACGGGCGGTGAGCGTGGACGCGCGGCGGCCGATGCGCCGCGAGCTGTCCCGACCCTCGGCTACTGCTGCTGCGGAAGGAGCAGCCGCACGACGCCGCTCCCGTCCGAGACGTCCTCTCCGAGGAGGAGCGCCCGGGGCGTCCCGTCGTCGAGCGTCTCGCGGCGATAGACCCGGAGCAGCGCCTGCGGGACGACCGTGCCGGCGTCCCGGAGAACGCGGGCGGTGAGCGTCCTGCCGGGGGCGAGGGTCACCACCGGAAGCTGGGCGCCCGAGGCGGTCAAGCGCACCAGGCGCCGGAGCACCGGGAACGACGGCCCGGGCTGGACCTCCAGCTGGTACACCCCGGGGTCGAGGCGGAGGGCGAAGGTGCCCGCCTCGCCGGTCTGGCCCGACGCGCCCGAGGGCGGCAGGGGCGTGACCGCGTCCACCGGGAGCACCGGGTCCACCCGCACCACCGCGCCGGCGAGCGGTCCCGCGTCGGGCAGCAGCACTCCGCCGCTCAGGACCGGGCGCGCCGGGCAGCTCCAGCTCCCGGCCACCGGAGCGCCGGCGGGGACGTCCACCGGCGTGCGGACCAGCCCGGCGATGGAGCCCGGGGGCGGGACGATCCACAGCTGGAGCGCGCCGGGCTGGGCCTGAGGCAAGCTGGAGAGGGCAAAGGTTCCGGCGTCCCCGGAAAACGCCGGGCCCACGTTGCCCGACCCTCCACCGACCACCGTGCCCTGGATGAAGATGCTCGCCCCCGCGACGGGGTTGCCGTCCGGACCGAGGACCTGCCCCGACACCTCGACCGGCGCCGCGGCGTCCCCCACGAGGAAGGGCACCCCGAATTGCGCCGGGTCGGAGACGGGGAGGGCCGCGACCGCGCCCAGGGCACCCGGACCGGGGCTCACCTGGAGGACGGCGCCCCCGTCGAGCGCACCGAGCCCGAACGAGAGCTGGAACCCGCCGTCCGGGTCCGCCACGGTCTGACGCGAGAGAGGACGCCCGTCGGCGGCGAGGAGCTGGACCGTCGGCGGTGACGGCTCGGGCTGGCCCGGGCCGGCGAGGACCGTCCCGCGGACGGTCTGCACCTGGGCGGCCGTCAGCAGGTCGATCGTCAGCGACCTCACCCCGGCGTCCATGACCACGTTCGCCTGCATCGCCGGGGGCACGGTCGGATCCAGCGGGCTCACCACGACGGTGTAGCGGCCGGTGGAGAGCCCCACCTGGAAGAGGCCGTTCGCCGCCGCGCCCGCGGTCTGCGCGGTCCGGCTCACCCCGGCGAGGAGCGTGCTCTCACCGGTGGCCAGCAGCTGCACGCTCGCCGGGTAGGGCCCACCGCCGCGGCGCAGGGACAGCTGGAGCAGCTGCTGGTCGGGAAGCACCAGCGGCATGTTCGCCACCGGCGCGCCCAGCGGCATGTCCACGCTGGTCACGCCGCTCTGCGCCGTGGTGATGACCTCGGCGAGGAGGTCTGCCGGCAGGATGCCGCAGCCGTCCACGTAGCAGCGCTGCGGCGAGGCGCAGTCCTGGTCGCGGCGACAGGTGCCCTCCGGCGGGGTGGGGTCGCTGAAGAGGTTGCACCCGACCAGGAGCATGAACGTCGAGACCACTCCGAGTGGTTTCGGCGGTAGGCCCAGGATTGGAGTCGCGCGGTTCACGGGGGACAGGGGCCGGCGACCACGGTCACCGTCCAGGCGTAGGTCACCGCGTAGGTGGGATCGAGCGCGGTTCCGCCGTCGAGCAGCGTGACCTTCCTCGGCTGCGGCTCGCGGTTCACCAGCGCGCCGTCGGCGACCAGCACCTCCACCACGTGGTCACCCGGCTGCTGCAGCGGCCCCGGCGTGGCGAAGCTCACCTCGTAGCTCGCCGGGTCCGAACGGTCCGCCTCTCCGTTGTTGGGAATGGTGGCCTGCTTCACGAAGGCAGGGAACAGGTCCGGGTCGACGTAGAAGTTGTAGATCAACGTGTCGCCGACGTCCGGGTCCGACACCGGGGCGAGGAAGGTGAGGTTCGGGCAGTCGCCCCCGTTGCGCACGGTGAGGAAGCGGCTCGTCGGCTGGAGGAGATTCTCGAGGATCCGCGGCGGCTGGTTCATCAGCGGCGGGAGCGGCTGGATGATGTGGTCCTCCTGGGGAAGGAGGCAGGCCGGGAGCATCGCCGCCCCCATGAGCAGGAGCCCCAGCACGCGGCCGGCGCTCACCCGGGCTCCTCCTCCCGGTCCGGCGGGGCGCCGTCGATCCGCTCCAGCAACCGGAAGATGGTGCGCGGGTCCACGCCCAGCGCCCGCGCCGTCCGGGCGCGGTTGCCTCCGTGGCGCTGCAGGGCCTCGAGCACGTACCGGCGCTCGAAGTCGTCCTTCGCCTCCTGCAGCGGAGCGAGCGGGGGGAGCTCCTCGGGCGGAAAGTCCAGGTCCTCGGCCCGCACCAGCGGGGCATCGGAGAGCACCACCGCCTTCTTGATGCGGTTCTCGAGCTCGCGGACGTTCCCCGGCCAGGGGTGGCGCCGGATGGCGGCCAGCGCGGCGGGGGTGTAGCCGCGGGCCGCAGCGCGGTAGGTCTCGGCGAAGGTCTGGAGGAAACCCCGGGCCAGCACCGCCACGTCCTCGCCCCGCTCGCGCAAGGGCGGCACCCGGAGGGTGAGGGTGGCCAGGCGGTAGTAGAGGTCCTCGCGGAAGGCGCCCCGCTTCACCTCCTCCTCGAGGGTCCGGTGCGTCGCGCCGATGACCCGGATGTCGACCGCCTCGTCCCGGTGATCGCCCACCTTCTGCACGGTGCGGTCCTGGAGCGCCCGTAGCAGCGTGACCTGGAGGACCGGCGGCATGTGCCCCACCTCGTCGAGGAACAGCGTCCCCCCGCTGGCCTCCTGGAACCGCCCCGGCCGGGTGGCCACCGCCCCGGTGAAGGGTGCCTTCACC
>DASROG010000525.1:0-4232 GCA_035646995.1 Myxococcaceae bacterium | reverse complement strand
CCACCGAGGAACCTCCCTGACCGCCCCGATGCTCGTCCAGCCGCAGCCAGCCGAGCCGGCTCCGCCTCGCGTGGCCGTGCTGCTGAACGCGCGCGCCCGGAAGGTGACTCCCCGGGTGGTGCGGGCGCTGTCGCACGTCGTTCCTCGCGCCGACCTTTACCTGTCGCGCTCACCGAAGGACGAGCGGGCCATCGCGCGGACCATCCTCAGCCGCGGCTGCGACACCGTGTTCTGCGGCGGCGGCGACGGCACGTTCATCGGCTTCGCCGACGAGATCCTCACCGAGGCCGAGCGGGCCCACGCCACCGCCCCGCGCTTCGGGGTGCTCAAGCTCGGCACCGGCAACGGGCTCGCGGCCCTGGTCCAGGCCTCCCCGGTCGAGGACGGCGGCGTGGTGGACGACGTGCGCCGCGCGCGCGAAGGCGCCGTTCCCGGCTACCGGCCGCTGGAGCTCCTGAAGGTCGAGGGACGACGGGCGCAGTTCGCCGGGCTGGGCATCGATGCTGGCCTGCTCAACGACTACCTGGGGCTGAAGTCGAAGGTGCAGGGGACCTGGGGCCACTGGGCGCTCACCGGCGCGCGCGGGTACGCGCTCACCGTGGGCCTGCGCACGCTCCCGAAGACCCTGATTCGCCGCCTGTCGGAAGAGGTCGAGGTTCACAACGCTGCCGACGTGCCCGCCTACCGTCTGGACGCCAGCGGTCGCACGCTGGAGGAGCTCGCTCCCGGCGCCCTGCTCTACCGCGGCCCCGCGATGATGGTCGCCGCGGGCACCATCCCCTTCTACGGGTACGCACTCCGGATGTTCCCCTTCGCGGGGAGGCGGCCCGGCCATCTCCACCTTCGCCTCGGGACCGTGAATCCGCTGGCGGCGGTGGCAAATCTGCGGGCGCTCTGGCGGGGCGAGTGGTTCCCGCGCACCATCCACGACTTCCACGCCGTCGCGGTGAGCGTCCGAGCGGCGCACCCGATGCCGCTGCAGATCGGCGGCGACGCGGCCGGCGAGCGGACCTCGGTCGAGTTCCGGATGTCGAGCAAGCGGGTCGAGCTGGTCGACTGGTCGCAGCCGGCCTGCGCCTGACACGGGGGCTCAGGCGCCGCGGACCCGGTCCGCCAGCCGGACCAGGTCCACCACGGAGCGAGCGGCCAGCTTGTGCATCACCCGGCCCCGGTGGACCTTCACCGTCTTCTCGCTCGTGCCGAGCTCGACCGCGATGCGCTTGTTGGGCCTGCCGAGCACCACCTGATCGAAGACCTCGAGCTCCCGGCGGGTGAGCGCGGCCAGGCGATCCGCCGCCTCGGTGCGGGTGGCGGCCGCCTCCCGCCAGGCCCGGGCGCGGGCCACCGCACGGATCACCGCATCCAGGAGGGGCCCGGGCTCCACGGGCTTCACCAGGAAATCGATGGCCCCGTGCTTCATGGCGATCACCGAGCTCGCCACGTCCCCGTGAGCGCTGAGGAACACCACCGGGACCAAGGTCGGCTGACGCTCGATGCTCGGGAGCAGGTCGAGGGCGCAGGTCGCTCCGAGCCAGAGGTCGAGGAGCACGCAGTCGGGCTGCTCGCGGTCGAGCCTCTCCAGCAGTGACACCGGAGCGTGCATCACCGCGACCTCGACCGCTGCCGTCCGGAGGACCCTCGACAGCGCCGCGGCGACCGAACGGTCGTCGTCCACCACCCAGACCCGCGGAGCCAGCAGACCCATGGGCCCCACTCCCTTCGCCGGCTCGCATGAGACACCCGGCAGGGCTCCGTCATCCAGGGGCCATCCGTCCGCAGCCCCTGCCATCAGACTCGCCGAGAGGCTTGCCCGCCTGTTCGGAGACCTCCCGGGCAACTGCACCCGTCTCGGGCCGGGACCTTGCTCCGCGCCGCTCGCCCCATCGTCAGCCCCGATCGCGCGACGGCCGCGGCTTCTCGTCCGGCTCGCGCCGGCGCCCGGCCACCAGGGCGAAGCTGATCGCCGCGGCGCCAGCCCGGTACAGCGCCGCCTCCTCGGCCAGCTCGTCCGGCGGAGCTGCGTAGAGCGCCTCCATCTCGTCGATGCCCAGCGCCTCGGAGAAGTCCGGCTCGTAGCCCGCCGCGGGAAGCCCGGCCAGGAGCTCCTGCGGCGTCCGGAGGGCGTGCCCCCAGTGCCGCTCCCACTGCTCGATCATCCCCGGCGGAGGCCGGGACAGGACCTTCACCGGACGGGCGAGCACCACCCGCCCCTCCGGCGCCAGGAACTCCCGTGCGGTCCGGGCGGCGTCGTCCCCCAGCGCGTCGCGCGCGTGCAGTAGCACCAGCGCGAACCGCCCCGCCATCGAGCTCGGCGGCCGCTCGGCCCTCACCGCGTTCACCTCCACACGGATGGTCTGGAGCACCCGGTCCAGCACCTCCTCGTCCGCCTCGACCAGGGTGACGCTCATCCCCAGCTTCGCGAGCGTCACGGCAGCGGTCCCCCGCGCCACGCCCCACTCCAGCACCTCGGAGCCCGGAGGCAGCTCGAGCCGGCGAATCAGCCGGGACACGACCGAGGCCCGGCAGAAGGGGGCCCGCGGGTCGCTTCCCTGGAACTCATCGTTCGGGCGGTTGCCGGCGCGCATCGGGTCCGTGGTTCAGAGGTAGTACAGGATGCGCCGCTCCTTGTGCAGCTCGGTGTAGACGTGCCGACGCTGCTCCTCGCTCAGCAGCACCACCGTGATGGAGACCGAGAGGTACTTCTCACCGCGCGAGGGCTGCTCGCTCATCGAGTCGGGCGAGATCTCCTGCCCCATGATGCGGTGGAAGAGGGCTCGAACGTACTCACGGAAGCCGTGCTCCTGCTTCCCCATCACCTTGAAGGTGTAGGTGGTGGGGTACTCGATGAGCGGCTTCTGCTCCTGCGCTGGCTGCTCCGCTCCCCGGTCCTGTCCCTGGTCGCCGCTCACAGGAGGTTCGCCGCCAGCTCGGCGAGCGCGCTCCGCTCGCCCTTGGTCATGGTGATGTGGCCCGAGATGCGCTCCTGCTTGAAGCGGTTGACCACGTGCACCAGCCCGTTGGTCGTCGCGTCCACGTAGGGGTTGTCGATCTGGAAGGGGTCGCCGGTGAGGACGATCTTCGTCCCGTCGCCCACCCGGGTGATGATGGTCTTCACCTCGTGGGGCGTCAGGTTCTGGGCCTCGTCCACGATGATGAACTGGTTGGGGATGCTCCGGCCGCGGATGTAGGTCAGCGGCTCGATCTCCAGGATCCCCAGGTCCAGCAGCTCGTGGTAGCCGCGGCCGGCCTTCTTGTCCGCGCGGCTGAGGTTCATCAGGAACTCCACGTTGTCGAAGATGGGCTGCATCCAGGGATTGAGCTTCTGCTCCACGTCCCCCGGCAGGTAGCCGATGTCCCGGCCGAGCGGAAAGATGGGCCGGCTGACCAGCAGCTTCTGGTAGTTCCCCTCCTCCGTCGTCTTGTGCAGCCCCGAGGCGATCGCCAGGAGCGTCTTCCCGGTGCCCGCCTTGCCGACGATGGTGACCAGCTTGATCTCGTCGTTGAGCAAGAGATCTAGCGTGTAGCTCTGCTCCATGTTCCTGGCCCGGATGCCCCAGACCCCTTCCTTCGCCGGGCGGACCAGAGGAACCAGCTTCCCCTTGGCGGCGCTCATCCGCGCCATCGCGGTGTGCGATGGATTCTGTGCGTCCTTGAGGAGAACGAACTCGTTGGGGGCGAGCGCCTCCATGCCGGACACGCTCACTTCGGCGCCCGGCCGGTACATCTGGTCCACGGCCTCGCGGGAGACGAAGAGCTCGCTGTGCCCGGTGTACAGCTCGGAGATCTCCACCCGTTGCGCGTCGTAGTCCTGGGCGATGAGGCCGATGGCGTCGGCGCGGATCCGGAGCGACGTGTCCTTGGTGATGAACATCGTCGGCATCTCGGGCTCGCGCTCCTTGATGTCGAGCGCGACCGCGAGGATGCGGTTGTCCATCAGGGCCGGGTCCCCCAGGGATGCGGGGATGGTCCGGTGGGTGAAGATGACGCTCAGGAGGCCCCCGCCGGGCAGCGGCACGCCCTCGGCCAGCGACCCCTCGGCGCGGAACGCGTCCAGGTAGCGAGCCACGACGCGCGAGTTGCGCCCCAGCTCACTCTGGTCGCGCTTGAACTTGTCGACCTCCTCGATGACGTAGATGGGAATGACGACGTTGTTGTCGTCGAAGCTGAACAGCGACCGCGGATCGTGCAGCAGGACGTTGGTGTCGAGGACGAAGTTCTTTTTCATCGACTGG
>DASROG010000524.1:0-7390 GCA_035646995.1 Myxococcaceae bacterium | reverse complement strand
CCAGCGGTACACCAGGCTCGGGGCGCGGATCCCACGCGGCGTGCTGCTCTCGGGACCGCCGGGCACCGGCAAGACACTTCTCGCCCGGGCCGTCGCCGGCGAGGCCGAGGTGCCGTTCTTCTCCATCAGCGGCAGCGAGTTCGTGGAGATGTTCGTCGGCGTGGGCGCGGCCCGCGTCCGGGACCTCTTCGAGCAGGCCCGGGCCAAGGCGCCGTGCATCATCTTCATCGACGAGCTGGACGCGCTCGGCCGGGCCCGCGGCGCCTCGGGCCTGGTGGGCGGTCACGACGAGAAGGAGCAGACCCTCAACCAGCTGCTCGTCGAGCTGGACGGCTTCGACCAGAGCTCGGGCATCGTGCTCATCGGGGCCACCAACCGCCCGGAGATCCTCGACCCGGCGCTGCTCCGGGCCGGCCGGTTCGATCGTCAGGTCCTGGTGGATCGCCCCGACCGGCAGGGCCGGGTGGCCATCCTCCAGGTGCACATGAAGCGAGTGAAGATCGCCCCCTCGGTGGACCCCGACCAGATCGCCGCCCTGACCCCGGGCTTCACCGGCGCCGACCTGGCCAACCTGGTCAACGAGGCGGCGCTGAACGCCACCCGGCGGAAGGCCGAGGCGGTGGAGCGGCAGGACTTCGACGCGGCCATCGAGCGAATCGTCGCCGGACTGGAGAAGAAGAACCGACTCCTCAACCCGCGGGAGAGGGAGATCGTCGCCTTCCACGAGATGGGCCACGCGCTGGCCGCGGCGGCGACCACCACCGTGGATCCGGTGCACAAGGTGAGCATCATTCCCCGGGGCATCGGAGCGCTGGGGTTCACCCTCCAGCGGCCCACCGAGGACCGCTACCTCATGACCCGCGAGGAGCTGGAGGGGAAGCTGGTGGTGCTGCTCGGAGGCCGCTCGGCCGAGGCGCTGGTGTTCGAGCACACCTCGACCGGTGCAGCGGACGATCTGGCGAAGGCCACCGACATCGCGCGGAGCATGGCCACCCGGTACGCGATGGTGCCCGGGCTGGGACCGGTGACCTACGACAACGAGAGCCAGAGCTACCTCGGCCCCGCGGCGATGAGCCGCCGGACCTTCAGCGAGGAGACCGCGCGGGAGATCGACCTGGCCGTCCGGGAGATCGTCCAGAACGCCTCGGAGCGCTGCCGCACCCTGCTCGCCCAGCGCCGGCAGACGCTGGAGAAGGCGGCGCGGCTGCTGCTGGAGAAGGAAACGCTCACCGACGTCGAGCTGAAGCCGCTGTTCGACGAGGCGCGCGCCGAGGCGGCGCAGGCGGTCCCGCGGGTCGTCGTCTCCAGCTCCTAGGGCTCGACCCGAGGGCCGGTCTCGCCACTCGCTCGCGCCAGGCACGGGAGCGCCCCCCGCGCGCGTCCGGGCAGCGCCAGCCGGCTGCTGCTAGCGTGGTTCACGGAGGTGCGTCCGATGGGTGAGCTTCCGAGCCAGGAGCCACGGAGGGTGGAGGTGTCCGGACCCGCGACCGGGTTCCGGACCGAGGTCGAGGTCGGTGGACATCGGCTGGTGGTCGATGAGCCGATCGCGGTCGGCGGAGTGGACGCGGGCCCCACGCCGTACGAGATGCTGCTCGCGGGGCTGGGAGCCTGCACGGCGATGACGCTCCGCCTCTACGCCGACCGGCGGAAATGGCCGCTGGAGCGGGCCCGGATCAGCCTCCAGCATCGGAAGGTGCACGCGCAGGACTGCGTGGACTGCGTGACCAAGCCGGCGAAGATGGACGTGGTGGACCGGGTCATCACCCTCGAGGGTGCACTGACCGAGGAGCAGCGGGCGAAGCTCCTGGAGATCGCCGAGCGCTGCCCGGTCCAACAGACCCTCGGGGGCAAGATCCAGGTGAACACGAAGCTCGTGTAGTGCCCCTTGGGGGCTGGGGCCGGCCACCGTGGCCGGCGGTCGGCGCGCCGGAGCGGTGAGGTCAGAAGTGCGGTGGGCGATCGACGACGTTCGCGTCCACCAGGCCCGGCTCCATCGCCGCCAGCTTCTGACCCATCGCCGCCAGCTCGTGCTCCAGCCGCTCGAGGCTCTGGCCCTGGGCGTAGACGACGTCGCTCAGTTCCTGGAGCAGCCGCTGCTGCTCGGTGAACTTCAGCTCGAGCTCGACGATACGCTCCCTCATGACCGTCCTCCCCTTCCCGGGCGGGTTCAGCGGCCCGTCCTGCGCGCCGGCATCGTTCCACCGCCCGGGTCGATCACGCCAGCGCGAACGCCCTCCCCGCGTGCGCCACCGGGACTGACGCCGCGCGCCAGCCGGCGCCGACGGCGGTGGCCGCGCCGGGCCCAACCGTGTAGAGAGCGGCCCGTGGACGCGAACTTCCTCACCGACCTGGCGGCCCGCACGCACGAGCTGCGCGAGCAGGGCCTCTACAAGAACGAGCGCATCCTCGTCTCTCCTCAGAACGCGGCGATCCGCGTCGAGGGTGGGGGCGAGGTCCTCAACTTCTGCGCCAACAACTACCTCGGCCTGGCCGACCACCCGCGGGTGATCGAGACCGCCCGGGGGGCGCTGGAGAAGCACGGCTTCGGCATGGCCTCGGTACGCTTCATCTGCGGCACCCAGGACCTCCACAGGACGCTGGAGGCCCGGCTGAGCCGCTTCCTCGGCACCGAGGACACCATCCTCTACTCCAGCTGCTTCGACGCCAACGGCGGGCTCTTCGAGACGGTGCTCGGCGAGGAGGACGCGGTCATCACCGACGCGCTGAACCACGCCTCGATCATCGACGGCATCCGGCTGTGCAAGGCGAAGCGGTTCCGCTACGCCAACAACGACATGGCCGAGCTGGAGGCTCACCTCCGGGCTTCCTCGGGCGCCCGCTACCGGCTCATCGCCACCGACGGCGTGTTCTCGATGGACGGGATCATCGCCAACCTCCGCGCCATCTGCGACCTCGCGGACCGCCACCGCGCGCTGGTGATGGTGGACGACTCGCACGCGGTGGGCTTCGTCGGGGCGAAGGGCAAGGGGACCCCGGAGTTCTGCAACGTGATGGACCGGGTGGACATCTTCACCGGCACGCTGGGGAAGGCGCTCGGGGGCGCCTCCGGGGGCTACACCTCGGGCCGGAAGGAGATCGTCGCCTGGCTCCGGCAGCGGAGCCGGCCGTACCTGTTCTCCAACTCGCTCATGCCGGCGATCTGCGCCGCGACCCTCACCGTGCTCGACCTCCTCGAGAGCGGCGACGAGCTCCGGAAGCGGCTCCGGGCGAACGCCGAGCACTTCCGCAGCGAGATGACCCGGCTGGGCTTCAAGCTCGCCGGAGCCGACCATCCCATCATCCCGGTGATGCTCGGAGACGCGAAGCTGGCCTCTGCCTTCGCCGACCAGATGCTGGCCGAGGGGGTGTACGTCATCGGCTTCAGCTACCCGGTGGTGCCGCAGGGCCAGGCGCGCATCCGGACCCAGATGTCCGCGGCGCACACCCGCGAGCAGCTCGACCGGGCCATCGCCGCCTTCGCCAAGGTCGGCCGTGCCCTGGGGGTGATCCGGTGAGAGCGCTGGTCAAGGCCAAGCCCGAGCAGGGCATCTGGATGCAGGACGTGCCGGTACCGGAGATCGGGCCCAACGACGTGTTGATCAAGGTCCGCAAGGCCAGCATCTGCGGGACCGACATCCACATCTGGAACTGGGACGCCTGGTCGCAGAAGACGATCAAGGTGCCGATGGTCATCGGCCACGAGTTCATGGGGGAGATCGCCAAGCTCGGGGCGGAGGTCACCGGCTTCCAGGTGGGCGACCGGGTCAGCGGAGAGGGGCACATCACCTGTGGCCACTGCCGGAACTGTCGCGCCGGCAAGCGCCACCTTTGCCGGAACACGCTGGGCCTCGGGGTGAACCGGCCGGGCTGCTTCGCCGAGTACGTGGCCCTGCCCGCCTTCAACGTCTTCCGGGTGCCGAAGGAGGTCCCCGACGACATCGCCGCTTTCTTCGACCCGCTGGGGAACGCGGTTCACACCGCGCTCTCCTTCGACCTGGTGGGCGAGGACGTGCTCATCACCGGGGCCGGCCCCATCGGGGTGATGGCCGCGGCCATCTCCCGGCACGTGGGCGCCCGGCACGTGGTGGTGACCGACGTGAACCCCTACCGGCTCGAGCTCGCCCGCAAGATCGGCGCGACGCGGGCGGTGGACGTGCGGTCCGAGACGCTGGGCGACGTGATGCGGAGCCTGGGGATGACCGAGGGCTTCGACGTGGGGATGGAGATGTCGGGCAACGGCCAGGCGTTCCGGGACCTGCTCGGGGTGATGAACCACGGCGGGCGTGTGGCCATCCTGGGCATTCCCCCGAACGAGGTCTCCATCGACTGGAACCAGGTCATCTTCAAGGGCCTGGTGCTCAAGGGCGTGTACGGCCGGGAGATGTTCGAGACCTGGTACAAGATGGTGGCCATGCTCCAGAGCGGGCTCGACGTGGCGCCGGTGGTGACCCACCGCTTTCCCGCGGCCCAGTACGCCGAGGCGTTCGAGGCGATGCGCTCGGGGCAGAGCGGCAAGGTCATCCTCGACTGGGCTGGCTGAGGTTCCCGGGGCGTGGGCGAGCGGGCGATCCGGCCGAGGCTGATCTTCTCCACCGTGGCGGACGCCGCGCTCGCGGAGCAGCTCTGTGCCCTGGGGGTGGGCATCGCAGGCGAGATCGAGCGGGAGACCTTCCTCGACGGGGAGCGCGGGCTCCGCGTCGCCAGCCGGGTGGCCGACCAGGACGCCATCCTGGTGGGCGGCACCGGGACCGATGCCGACACGCTGGAGCTCTACGACCTGGCGTGCACGCTCGTGGAGTGCGAGCTGCACGCGCTCACGCTGGTGGTGCCCTACTTCGGGTACTCGACCCAGGAGCGCCGGAGCAAGGATGGGGAGAGCGTCACCGCGAAGACCCGGGCCCGCCTGCTGTCCTCGATTCCCCTGCCCTCCGGAGGGCTCCGGGTCCTGCTGGTGGACCTGCACACCGCGGGGCTGCCGTTCTACTTCGAGGGCGGCGTCCGGCCGGTGCACGTGACTGCGCGGCCGCTGTTCGCCGAGGCAATCCGCGCCCACGCCCCCGGGGGCTGCGTGGTGGCCAGCACCGACGCCGGCCGGGCGAAGTACGTCGAGGCGCTGGCCAACGACCTCCGGGTGGATGCCAGCTTCGTCTTCAAGCGCCGCGACGCCGGCGGAACGCGGGTGGTGGCGGTCAGCGCGCGGGTGGCCGGGCAGGACGTCATGCTCTACGACGACATGGTCCGCACCGGCAGCTCGCTCATCGCCGCGGCCGAGGCGTACCGGGAGGCGGGAGCGAGCAAGATCACCGCGCTCGCCACGCACGGCGTGCTCCCGGGCGACGCGGCGAGCAGGCTGGAACAGAGCGGGCTGTTCACCCGCCTGATCGTGACCGACACCCATCCACGCGCCCGCCAGCTCGCAGGCGGCTTCGTCGAGGTCCGCTCGGTGGTCCCGCTCCTGGCGGCCGCGCTCCAGGCCCGGTAGTCGGCGGGCGAGCTCCCCGGCCCGAGCGAAGGGGGGCAGCGAGCGACCCCGCGCCGGCGAAGACACGCTCCCGCCGCTCGTGCCGTGCCGCTGCGGGCATGCACGAAGGTCAACAGTCCGGCCCGGCACATCCCACACCGCCGCCCGGGGCGTGTGGCGCGTCCCGGCCCGGGCGCTGGTACAACGCCAGGCACAGTGGCTCCGGAAGATCTGGCGTTTCCGACGAGCGTGCTCCTCGTCGACGACAACGCCGACAACCTCCTCGCACTCTCGGCCGTGCTGGAACGGCTGAAGCTCCGTCTGGTCCAGGCGGGCTCCGGGGCCCGGGCGCTGGCGCTCGCCGAGGAGGAGGAGTTCGCGGTCATCGTCCTCGACGTGCAGATGCCGGGCCTGGACGGGTACCAGACCGCGCGGCTCCTGCGGTCGCGGGCCGGGGGAGATCGCACCCCGATCATCTTCCTCACCGCCAACTCGCACGATTCGGGCGCCACCCTCCGGGGCTACGCCGAGGGCGCGGTGGACTTCCTGGTGAAGCCGTTCGATCCGGCGGTGCTCCGCTCGAAGGTCTCGGTCCTCGTCTCCCTGTTCGAGGCGCGCCGGACCTTGCAGCGACAGGAATCCAGGCTCCGGGAGCACGCGCTGGAGGTCCAGCGGCGGGACAGCGAGGCCCGGTACCACTCCCTGGCCGAGGCCGTTCCACAGATCGTCTGGACCGCCGACGTCGTCGGAAGGATCCTCTACGCGAACCGGGCCTGGACGGAGTTCATCGGCCTTCCTCCGCGGGAGGTCGCCAGCTGGAAGCAGATCATCCACCCCGATGACCATGCGGCGGTGAGGGCCGCGCGGGACCGCGCCCGGGGACAGGAGACGACCTTCGAGGTGACCTTCCGGCTGCGTTCCGCCACCGGGGAGTACCGCTGGCACATGGCCCGGGCGATCCCCACCCGGGAGCCGGATGGTCACCTCGACGGGTGGGTGGGCACAGCGACCGACGTGGATGACCAGCACCGGAGCGAGGAACAAGCGCGCTTCCTCGCCGAGGCCAGCAGCGCTCTGGGCGCCTCGCTCGACCTGCGGGAGGTTCTCTCCCGCGTCTGCGCCCGGGCAGTCCCGGCGGCCGCGGACCTGTGTGCCGTCCACCTCAAGAGTGACGGGGGGCTCGTGCGCGAGGTCGCGTCGATTCCCCTTCTCGCCGAGTCGCTGAATCCGCCCGGTGCGGATCCGCTGGAGGCTCTGGGCGTGGCCGAGGTGCTCTCCTCCGGAACGCTGGTGTGCGGCGAGGCCCCAGGGCGCGGCGACCACCTGGGGCTCGGTCGATGGATCTCGGTTCCGCTGGTCAGCCGGGGCGAGCTCATCGGCGTGCTGACCCTGGGCAAGCTTCCGGGACCCGACCTCGGGATCTTCTCGGGGGAGCTCGTCGAGGAACTCGCACGCCGCGTGGCCCTGACCGCGGACAATGCGCGGCTCTACGCGGATGCGCGGGAGGCAGTCCGTCTCCGCGACGAGTTCCTCTCGGTGGCCAGCCACGAGCTGCGCACGCCGCTGACCCCGCTGAACCTCAAGCTGGGCGTGATGCGGCGGGTGGCCGAGCAGTCCGGGGACGGGATGCTGCCGGCGGCGCAGGTGGCGGCGGACGTCGGCGTGGCCACCCGGCACGTGCAGCGGCTCACCAACCTGGTCGACCACCTGCTCGACGTGACGCGCATCCGCGCCGGGAAGCTGCAGCTCCACCTGGAGGTGGTGGATCTCGCCGAGGTGGTCCGCGACGGAGCGACCCGGCTGGCCGGGATGGCGACCGAGGTGGGCTCGGTGCTGGAGCTCGACCTTCCGGAACGCTGCACCGGGGTATGGGACCGGATGCGGCTCGAGCAGATCGTCACCAATCTCCTCAGCAACGCGCTGAAGTAC
>DASROG010000523.1:0-14805 GCA_035646995.1 Myxococcaceae bacterium | reverse complement strand
TCCCAACGCTTCCGAGCGGCGGTCGTGGCACCGGGCCCACGCGCGCGGGTGCGGATGCCCCCCGGTCCCCGAGAGCCTCCGTGGAGATCCGCGAGGCAGCTCCAGGCTCAGGCCGCGGACCGGAGATCGCCCTCGCGGGGCCTCCCGAGCGTCTCGCCACGCGCGACGGCGCCGACGATCCGCGCCAGCTGGTCCACGCCCTCGGTGAGCGCCGCCGGTCCCGGCTGGAGGATGACCGAGCTCTTGATCTCGTAGAGCTGGTCGTCGAGGACGGCGCGAACGGCTGCCCAGCCGGGGCGGCTCCGGATCTTCTCCGGCTTTGCCTTGCGCCCGCACCAGCTCGCCACCACCCCCTCGGGGTTCCGGCGAGCGACCTCCTCCGGCGGGAAGATGCGCCCCTGCGCTCCCTGGCTCGCTCTGCTCTCGGCGCACACGTCCACGCCACCCACCAGCTCCAGCAGCTCGCTGCACCAGCGGATGCCGCTGATCAGCGGCTCGTGCCACTCCTCGAAGAACATCCGCGGCCTCCTGGGCAGCGCCGCCGCGGCCTCGGCATGTCTCGCCAGCCGCGCGCCGAGCCGTGTCGCGAGCGCGTCAGCTTCCTCCGCCAGCCCCACCAGCGCACCGGTGAGACGGACGGCCTGGAGGATCTCCGCCACGCTCCGCTGGTTGAAGAGATGGACAGGCACACCGCGCTTGCACAGCTCGCGTCCGATGTCCGCCTGGAGGTCCGAGAAGCCGAGCACCAGGTCCGGGCGCAGCTCCAGGATCCGCTCGAAGTTGGCGTCGAGGAACGAGCTCACCCGGGGCTTGCGCCGAGCCTCCGGAGGTCGCACCACGAATCCGGACACCCCCACCACCCGGTCACCGGCCCCGAGCAGGTAGAGCGTTTCCACGGTCTCCTCGGTCAGGCACACCACGCGACGGGGCCAGGCGGGCGCCGAGGTGAGAAGCGCATCGAGCGTCACCCGGCAGAGGCTGCCCGTGAATCGGTCGCAGGTCGAGGACCCGGAGCCCAGTGTCCATTGCAGGTCGGGGGCCGACTCGTAGGACCTTTGGACGATTGCCCGGCCGGCCGATACGGTGCGAGCCACGGCACGGAGACACGACCGCAGGTCCGGAGGGGGCCCGTCGGTGAGGGGAGTCGTCATGAACGAGCGGAAGACGTCTGTCTTGTCGCGCGGTGCGTGGTGGACGCTGCTCCTGGCCGTCGCGGTGGGGGGGCCGGCGAGGGCGCAGCAGGACTTCACGGTTCCACCCACGCTGCTGGTGCCGAACTACGACCGGGTCTATCCCGGGCTCCTCGAGGCTCTCGAGGGGGGCGCGTTCGTTGCCCGGGCACGGCAAGCTCCGGCGCTCTTCTACAATCCCGCCGGCATCGCCCTCGCCGACCGGACGGTCCTGAACGCCAGCGGGCAGGGCTATCAGCTCACCACCATCAGCGGCAGCGGCTTCGAGCAGTCCTCGGGTGGAGTCTTCGAGACCGTGCCCAGCTTCCTGGGCGTGGTTCTGGGGAAGGAGGTCATCGACTGGGAATCGGTCCGGCTTGGCTTCGCAGTCGTCACCCCGATTCACTCGGACCTCACCGCGATCGCCAGCACCACCCCCGCCGCTGGACAGCGGGCCTCGTACACGGTCCACTCGAGCTTCAACACGCTGGTTCCCACGTTCTCGGTCGGATGGGCGGTGGCGCCCAGCTTCCGCCTCGGCGCCTCGATCGAGTTCCCCTACACCAGCCTCTCCAACACCGGGCAGCTGTCGGGGGAGATCACTTCCGCGACGGACAGCCGGGCGACTCAGCGAACACTCGCCGTCAGCGGCTCGACGCTGAAGCTCCGCGGGACGGTCGGGGTGCAGTGGGATCCGCTGAGCTGGCTCAAGCTGGGGGCGCTGGTGCGCTCCCCAGGGCTGAACATCAAGTCCGGCGGCTCGTTCCAGTACGAGGCGCTGACCACGTTCGCCAGCGGTTCGCGCCAGGTCTTCTTCCAGGACCCCGGCGCCGCCTTCCAGTACAAGCTGCCGCTCGAGGTGGGACTGGGAGCGGCCCTCGAGTTCGGGCCGTTCGGAATCGAGATCGACGTGCGTTGGCACGATGGCACCGACGCCTACCCCCTCTACGCCTCGACCACGATGGGTCGCGTGGTGGACACCACCTCCGGGACCCCGGTGACCAGCGAGCTCGCCTTTCCGGCAGTGCCCTACCGCGCGCGGCAGACCTGGAACGGGAGCGTCGGGGCGCACGTGGCGCTCTCGCAGAACTTCATCATCAGCGCCGGGTCGTACCTCGACTACTCCCCGGTCGATCCGGCGGTCGGCAAGGCGTTCCGGCGGGTGGATATGATCGGCTTCCGCGCCGGCGTGTCGTTCCGGATCGACAAGCTCGCCGCGTCCGTCGGCGCCGGATGGGAGCACGGGACGGGGAGCGACAACCTCTTCCCCCCTGCCGGTCTGCCCGTCCCCGAGGAGACGGCTGACCTCACGCTCAACACTTTCACCCTGCTCTTCTCGGTGTCGTTCAGGTTCTAGCAGGGGGTAGCAGTGGTGCCCGCCTACCGGTCCGTGGGCCTAGAAGGTCAGTGACACGCGCGCGCCGAACAGCGCGCCGTTGTGCAGGTATCCGCCCTCGATCCCGATGAGCACGGGCCCCAGAGCGAGACCGCCACCGCCGGTCGCGTGGAATCTCGCCACCGGATCTCGCGAGAAGAGGAACCAGGCTCCTGCTTGCCCCTCGATGTAGAAGGTGCCGATTCCGAACCGGGCCACGAGATCCGCCGGCACGCCCGCCGAGTTCGGCGAGGTCACGTAGGCGAAGCCAACCCGCGGCCCGAGCTGGAACCCGGGCAGATCCCAGAGCTTCCCCAGGGTGACCGAGAAGGCGGACGAGTTCTCGGTCCAGTACGCCGCGCCGGCGGAGATCTCGAACGCCCGGGCGGGCGCGGCAAGGAGCAACACGGCGAGAGCCGCCAGCGTGGCGGCCCCGGAAATGCGGCGGGTCATGTGCGGTGCAAACCTCCCGTGCGAGAGCCTAGCTGCACCCCCCGCGGTTCTCGATCAGCGGCCGGACGTGATTCGTGCCGTCAGTCCGGTGGCGAGCGGTTCCGGGTCTCGCGCAACGTCTGCGTCGAGGCCACCGCGCCTCCCGTGGGGACCGCAGTCGAAGCGCGGGCTTGGCTGGGGACGCGGGCGGCACGGAGGATGCTGCGTTCCTCTGCGGAGGTGATCCCCGCGAAGGGCTTTCGCGATCCGGTCGAAGCCCGGGAGGTTCTCGAGCACGTCTTCGTGCTGATGAACCAGCACCCCGAGGTGGGGCGGACACTGCGTGATGCGCATGCCCCGCATCGGTTCGTGTTCCGGGATCTCGGGCTCGAGCTCAATGTCAACGCCGCCCCGGACAGCCAGGAGCGAAACGGCCGGTACCTGGAGTGGGTCTGGGGACCGGCGCGCTGGAAGCCGACCATCACCCTCACCATGTCCAGCGAGACCGCCAACCGCTTCTTCCAGGGCAAGGAGAACGTGGCGCTCGCATTGGCCCTGGGCCGGGTGAAGGTCTCCGGGCCGATTCCCACCATCCTCCGGCTCGCGCCGGTCACCGGGGCGATCCACCCCGTGTACCGCCGCTGGCTCCAGGACACGGGGAGGACGCACCTCCTCGCGTGACCGCCATGCGGACCCCGCTCGCCAATGTCGACGCCTCCTGGCTGCGGATGGACGAGCCGTCGAACCCGATGGTCGTCACCGGGGTGCTGGTGCTGGAGACCCCGGTGTCCGTCCGGCGTGTCCGCTCCCTCCTCCAGCGGCGCCTGCTCCGCTTCGAGCGCTTCCGGCAGCGGATCGTGCATCCCTTTGCCGGGGTGGGTCTGCCGTCGTGGGAGGAGGATCCGCGCTTCTCCATCGACCAGCATCTGGTGGTGGAGAAGCTCTCGCCGCCAGCCGACGAGGCCGCGCTCCAGGACCTCCTCGGCGCGCTCGCCACCCGGCCCTTCCCCACCGGGCGGCCGCCGTGGCGGGTTCACCTCGTTCCGCATTACCGGGGCGGGTCGGCGATCATCGTCCGCATCCACCACTGCATCGGGGATGGGCTCGCCCTGGTTCACGTTCTGCTCTCGCTGGCCGATCAGCCCGCGGAGCTCCGGATGGCGGACGAGGTCGATCCCCCCCGGCCCTCGCCGTGGAGCTCGCTGCGGGCCACGGTCTCCACTGCCACTCGGGCCTTGCCCGACGGAGCGGGCCACCTCGTTGCGCTGGGCCGACTGCTCCTGCTCCCGCCGGATCCGGTGACGTGCTTCAAGGGCAAGCTGGGGATGACCAAGCGGCTGGTCTGGTCCCGGGCGTTTCATCTCGAGGACTTCAAGCGCATCGGCAGAGCCACCAGCTCGACGGTGAACGACGTGCTGATGGCCGCGCTCGCCGGCGCGCTCCGGCGCTACTTGCTCGAGCACGGCACGGTGGAGCGGCGGCTGGACGTTCGCGGCGTCGTGCCGGTGAACCTCCGGCGCGCGAACGAGGCGCACCTGCTCGGCAACCGCTTCGGGCTGGTCTTTCTCCAGCTGCCGCTGAGCCTGGGGACCCCGCGCGCGCGCCTGGCCGAGGTTCGCCGGAGGATGCGGTTGCTCAAGGAGACTCCCGGAGCGGCGGCGACCTTCGAGCTGCTCTGGCTGATGGGCCTGGCCCCGCGTCCCCTGTTCGACGCCATCCTCGACCTGTTCGCCACCAAGGCGACCGCGGTGGTCACCAACGTCATCGGGCCCCGGGAGTCGATCTCGATCCTCGGCTCCCGCCTGCGGCAGGCGATGTTCTGGGTGCCCTGCGCGGGTCACCTGGGGCTGGGAATCAGCCTGCTCAGCTACGCCGGGCAGGTCTGGGTGGGAGTGCACAGCGACGCGGGGCTGATCCCGGACCCCGAGCGCATCATCTCCGCATTCGAGGAAGAGCTCGATGCTCTGCGCGTCGCCAGGCCGGCGCGAAGGAGCAGGGGCCGGAAGACCGTGCCGGTGCCGGCGGGCCGGCGGCGGTCGAGAGGGCCGGGCTGAGCGTTTTCGCTCCCTGCGGCTGGCGTCAGCCACGGCCGGGAGTCATTGTGCGTCGCCGTCGTTCGCAGGAGGTTCCGGATGGCCTCGCTCTCGCCCTGCTCCACGCACGCCGGGGAGTCGCTCGCCGTCCGGCTCCCCGCCTCCCTCCGGCCTCTGGCGGCGGTGGCCACCAATCTCTGGTGGTCCTGGCAGCCCGATGCCTCCGCGCTCTTCGAGGCCGTCGACGGCGAGCGCTGGGAGCGGTCGGGCCACAACCCCGTCAAGTTGCTCCGGGAAGTGAGCCCCGTCCGTCTCGAGCAGCTGTCGCGCGACGCGGGCGTGGTGAGCCGGGCCGGTGAGCTTGCACGCAGGCTAGAGGAGGAGCTGGCCCGGCCCTTCGGGACCGCCGGACCCGCGACCTCCGCGCGCCCGGTGGCGTTCCTCTGTGCGGAGTACGGGCTGCACTCCTCGCTGCCGATCTACTCCGGCGGGCTGGGCGTGCTTGCCGGGGACGTCCTGAAGCAGGCGTCGGATAGCGGGCTGCCGATGGTGGGCGTCGGCCTCTTCTATCGCCGTGGCTTCTTCCACCAGCGGTTGGACCGCGCGGGGTGGCAGCACGAGTGGTGGAGCAGGGCCGACCCGGAGGAGCTCCCGCTCCGGCTCGAGGTCGATGCGCGCGGCGAGCCGAAGCTCGTGAAGGTGACGCTCCGGGGCCACCCCGTCCGGGCGCAGATCTGGCACTGTCAGGTTGGACGGGTGCCGCTGTTCCTCCTCGACACCGACGTGCCCGGGAACACGCCCGTGGACCGATGGATCACCTCGACGCTCTACGTCGGCGACCGGACCTTCCGGGTCATGCAGTACGCCGTCCTGGCGATGGGTGGGCTCCGGGCGCTGCGCGCGCTGGGCATCGACCCGGCCATCGTGCACCTGAACGAGGGGCACGCGGCGCTCGCGGCGCTGGAGCTCGCCCGAGAAAGCGTCCGCTCCGGTGTTGCCTTCGAGCGCGCGCTGGCCGAGGCGCACCAGCGAGTGGTCTTCACCACCCACACGCCCGTCGCAGCCGGAAACGAACATTACGGACAGCAGGAGATCCTCGAGCTGCTCGGGCACCTTCCCGAGGAGCTGGGCATCGACCAGCGCACCTTCCTGGGCCTTGCCCGCCCTCCCGACGAGGACTCGTTCGGAGTCACCGAGCTCGCCCTGCGGACCAGCCGGAGTGCCAACGCGGTGAGCGCCCGCCACGGCGAGGTCGCCCGGAGCATGTGGCGGAAGCTCGAGGTGCCGATCACCCACGTGACCAATGGCGTCCATGCTCCGAGCTGGATCGCTCCCGAGCTGCAGACCCTGCTCGACCGTTGGCTGCCACCGGCCTGGCGGATGGGTGACGCAGGAGCCTGGGCCGCGGTGGAGGGCATTCCCGACGCCGAGCTGTGGGGGGTGCGCAACGCCCTGCGGGCGCGCCTGGTGCAGTTCGTCCGGGGAAAGGCGGTGAGTGACCGCCTGTGCCGCGGGGAGCCCATCCCCTACGTGGAGGCGGCAGCGCGCACCTTCGATCCCCAGGTGCTCACCCTCGGTTTCGCGCGGCGGGTCGCGGCCTACAAGCGGCTCGACCTGCTCATCCACGACGCGGGCAGGGCACTGGCGCTGCTCCAGGGGAAGCGACGCCTCCAGTTCATCATCTCCGGCAAGGCCCATCCCTCGGACGAGGGCGCGAAGCGCCTGGTCCAGCGCATCTTCGAGCTGAAGGACGCGGCCGGGGCGCGCGGCTCCGTCGCCTTCCTGGAGGACTACGACCTGGAGATCGCCCACCAGCTGGTGGCTGGCTGCGACGTCTGGATCAACCTGCCCCGTGCACCACTGGAGGCCAGTGGCACCAGCGGGATGAAGGCCGCGCTGAACGGTGGGCTGAACCTGAGCGTGCTCGACGGCTGGTGGCCGGAAGCGTACGACGGCAGCAACGGCTGGGCGCTCCCGGTGGACAACGCGCCGGACGAGCAGGGCCAGGATGCCCGCGATGCCATCCGGCTCTACGAGTTGCTGGAGAATGAGGTGGTTCCGGCGTTCCACGAGCGCGATCCGGCCGGCATGCCCGTGGGCTGGGTCCGGCGCATCAAGGCCTCGCTCCGGACGGCGGGCACGGGATTCACCACCGCGCGGATGATGTCGGAGTACGTGCAGCGGATTTACACGCCGCAGGACCGGTCTCCGCCGGGCCGGTAGCCGCCCCACGCCTTCTTCGACGTCCCTCGCCGCGGTCCGGCGTGGAAGGCAGTCTCTCGTCTTCCGCGCCAGGCCAGCCGACCGCGTGCAGCGCGGTCTCCGGACGCACGCCCGTCACCTGCGGGCGGCCATCTTCGGCACCGGGGCGAACACCTGGACCGCCTCGCCGATCCGGGAGATCGCCTCGAGGCTGATCCGCGACAGGGCGCCGAAGGCCTGGAAGTCGTGCACCTGGTCGTCGAAGACGTCGAGCGTTGCCCGGACGCCGGCCGCGCGAGCTCGTTCGGCGAAGGCGACCACGTCGTCGCGGAACAGCTCGGCGCCGCCCGCCTGGAGATACAGCGGGGGCAGCCCGGCGAGGTCCGCGCGAAGCGGCGAGAGCGACGGCTGTCCGGGGTCGCCGCCCGCCGCATACCCCGCCGCCTCGCGGACCAGCACCTGCCGGTCCAGCACGTCCGCGTCGGCGTTCGTCCGGAAGGAGGCGGCGCTGCAGGCGAGGTCCACCCACGGGGAGAGCAGCACCGCGCCCGCGGGAAGCCAATCGCGCCGGTCGCGGAGCTCGAGCAGGAGCGAGAGGACCAGGTTGCCTCCCGCCGAGTCACCGGCCAGCACGATCTGCCTCGGCCCATGCTCGGCCAGCGCCGCTCGCCACGCCTCTCGAAGATCGTCCACTCCCGCCGGCCAGGGGTGCTCGGGTGCCAGGCGGTAGTCCACCGCGAGCACCCGCGCGTTGCTCGCCAGCGCGAGCCGGGACAGCAGATCCCGGACGGCGCGCGACGAGCCGATGGTGAAGCCCCCGCCGTGGGCGTAGAGCACGAGCCTCGGCTCGGGCCCGGAACGAGGAGCGACCCAGGTCACGGGCACTCCGGACAGCGTGCCACGCCGGCGCCGCGTGCGGAGCAGCGCGCCTGGGACCAGCACCGGCACCGAATCCAGCTCCCGGCGCGCTGCCTCGACGGGGCTGGCGTGCAGCCGCTGGAGGAAGCGCCGGAGAAAGGTCGCCCGCGCCTCGTCCCCGATGCTCCAGGAGGCCCGGGCCGGCGCGCGGAACGGGCGTCGCGCCGCCGTGGCCAGCAGCGTGGCCAGGTAGCCGAGCGTCAGCCGGACTCCGGTGGCCCACCGGCTCATCGAGAATGAACCTCGGTCAGGAGGTGTAGGCGGCCTCGCCGTGCTGGGTGGCGTCGAGGCCCTCGCGCTCCTCGTCCTCGTGGACCCGGAGGCCGAGGATCCGGTCGAGCACGAAGAGGATCCCCAGGGTCATCACCAGCGTGTACGCGCCGGCGGCGAGCAGGCCCACCGCCTGCTTCCACAGGAGTGAGGGGTCCCCGGCCAGGAGGCCATCGGCGCCCGCCGGATTGAGCGCCTTGCGGGAGAAGACCCCGACCAGCAGCGCGCCCAGCATGCCACCGACCCCGTGCACCCCCCAGGCGTCGAGCGAGTCGTCGTAGCGGAACTTCCGCTCCTTGAGCTGCACCGCTCCCCAGCACACCAGTCCCGCGGCCGCGCCGATGACCAGCGATGCCGCCGGGGAGACGAATCCTGCGGCCGGCGTGATGGCGACCAGCCCCGCCACCAGACCGGAGACGAAGCCCAGGAGCGTGGGCTTCCGCCGGAACACCCACTCCGCCATGACCCAGGCCATCGCCGCCGAGGCCGCCGCGATGTGCGTGGTGGAGAAGGCCAGGGCGGCCGTCTGTCCGGCGGAGAGCGCGCTGCCGGCGTTGAACCCGAACCAGCCGAACCAGAGCAGCCCGGCGCCGGTGATGGTCATGGGCAGGTCGTGCGGGATGAACTTCTCGCGCCCATGCCCGACCCGCTTGCCGATGAAGAGCGCGCAGGTGAGCGCGGAGACGCCGGCGGTCCAGTGGACGACGGTGCCGCCGGCGAAGTCGAGCACGCCGAGCGTCGCCATCCATCCACCCTCGGCCCAGACCCAGTGGGCCACCGGATCGTAGACCAGCGTGCTCCAGAGCAAGGTGAAGGCCACGTAGGCGCTGAACTTCATCCGCTCGACGAAGGCCCCGCTGATCAGCGCGGGGGTGATGATCGCAAACTTCATCTGGAAGGCCATGAAGACCAGCGCCGGGACGCTTCCCTTCACCGTGCCGACCATCCCGTTCAGCAGCAGGTGATCGGCTCCTCCGATGAGCCCCCCGTGGGTCTTCCCGAAGGCGAGGGAGTAGCCGAAGAACACCCACTGGACCGTCACCAGCGCGAGCGCGAAGTGGCTGTACATCAGGGTGGCGAGCACGTTCTTCCGGCGCACCATCCCGCCGTAGAAGAGCGCCAGCCCGGGGGTCATCAGGAGCACCAGCGCGGCGCTCACCAGCATCCAGGCGGTGTCGCCGGTGTCCGCGTGGGCCTCGGTGGCCTGGGCCCAGGCACTCCCGGGGAGCCAGAGGACGGCGGCGCAGAGGGCCAGGCCAGGTGCCCGGACGGTCGGTCGGTCCATGGACCCGACTGTCGCATTGACGCGTTGCGTGTGCCACAGCGTCGTGGCTCCCGGGCGGTAACTCTTGCGGGCGTTCCGGTGTTCAGGGCCATCAGCATGCGTGACAGCCTCCTGGCGCTGCTGCTCCTCGTCGGCTGCGCCACTGCCTCGTCCGGAGGCGGCGGTCCGGTCGCGGCCGAGGCGCGCCCGCGCGTCCGAGACCCGCTCCAGCTCCCGGCGGTGTCCTGGTCCAGCGAGGAGCAGGCGGTTCACGTCCTCAACCGGCTGGCCTACGGCCCGTCCCCGGCGGACCTCCGGCAGGTGGAGGCGATGGGAGCGCCGGCCTGGATCGCCTGGCAGCTCCGGCCCGCGGACATCGACGACGCGGCGGCGGAAAGGCGTCTCGCGGACTTTCCCTCCCTCTCGATGAGCACAGCGGAGCTCGTGGCGCGCTACCCGCGGGCGAAGAAGGTCGCCGAGGCGAAGGGCATCTCGAGGGAGGGAAAGAGCCCCGAGGCGATGCGGGCGGAGCTCCTGCGCGTCGTGGAGCCGTTCCAGCTCCCGCGGCAGGTGGGCGCCGAGCTGGTGGCGGCGCGGCTCATTCGCGCCGCGGAGAGCCGGCGGCAACTTCAGGAACAGCTCGTCGACTTCTGGTTCAACCACTTCAACGTCTCCGCGGACAAGGGCGCGGTCCGCTGGATGGTGTCTCCCTACGAGCGGGAGGCGATCCGTCCGCACCTGTTCGGCAGCTTCCGCGAGCTGCTGGGCGCCGTGGCCCAGCACCCGGCGATGCTCTTCTACCTGGACAACTGGACCTCGACCCGCGAGGGGTTCTCGGTCCCGAAGCGAGGACGGCTGGGGCTGAACGAGAACTACGCTCGCGAGCTGCTCGAGCTGCACACGCTCGGGGTGGACGGCGGCTACACCCAGGAGGACGTGCGAGAGGTGGCCCGCTGCTTCACCGGCTGGGGCATCCGCAAGCCGAACGAGGACGGCAGCTTCGAGTTCCACCCGCAGGCGCACGACCGCGGCAGCAAGCGGATCCTCGGAGTGGAGCTCCCCGCCGGTGGCGGGGTGGAGGACGGGGAGCGGGTGCTGGACCTGCTGGTGAGCCATCCGTCCACCGCGCGCTTCATCGCCCGGAAGCTGGCGCAGAAGTTCGTGATGGACGCACCGCCGCCGGCGCTGGTGGAGCGCGTGGCTCAGACGTTCCTCCGCACCCGCGGCGACCTGACCGCCACCTACCGCGCGCTGTTCGAGAGCCCGGAGTTCTGGAGCGATGCGGCGCGGGCGGCGAAGGTGAAGACCCCTCTGGAGTTCACCGTGTCCGCGGTGCGGGTGCTGGGCGGGAGCACCGCGGGGGACGTGCCGATGGTCCAGGCGCTGACTCGGATGGGGCAGCCGCTCTACCGCGCGCAGCCTCCGACCGGCTGGCCCGAGGTGTCGCAGCCCTGGGTCAACCCGGGCGCGCTGGTGGCCCGCATCGACTTCGGGCTGAAGCTCGCCTCTGGCCGGTTGACCGGCACGGGGGTTCCGCTGCCCGCCGTGGAGGGTGCTCCCGAGGACGTGGTGGACCGGACCGCGCGCGCCATCCTCCACCGCCCGCTCGGAGAGGAGACCCGGGCCACGGTGCTCGCGGCGCTGGGCGTCTCCGAGGTGATGCCCGACGGTGAGCGCCGGCCGGTGGACGGCGCGAAGCTGGTGGGGCTGCTCCTCGGCGCCCCGGAGTTCCAGACCCAATGAGCTCCTTCTCCCGCCGCCAGTTCCTTCGTTCGGCCGGGGCGCTCGCCGCGCTGGGCGCCGTGCCGGGGTTTCTCGGCCGCGCGCTCGCCGCGGCCGAAGGGGGCTCGGGCAAGACGCTGGTGCTGGTGTTCCTCCGCGGAGGAGCGGACGGGCTGTCCATCGTGCCCCCGGTGGGAGATCCGGCTTACCGGGCCGCGCGGCCGACGCTGGCGCTCGCGCCGCCGGGGAAGGACGGAGGTGCGCTCCGGCTGGACGACGTCTTCGCACTCCACCCCGCGCTCTCGCCGCTCCTGCCGCTGTGGACCGAGGGCACGCTGGGCATCGTCCACGCCGCGGGATTGCCGGGGGCGACCCGCTCCCACTTCGATGCGCAGGACTTCTGCGAGAGCGGAACGCCGGGGCTCAAGTCCACCGGCGACGGCTGGCTGAATCGCGCGGTCCAGCGCGCCGCCGGGCCGGAGGGAGCCTTCCGGGTGGTGGCGTTGCAGCCCACGCTTCCCCGGATGCTGGTCGGAGATGCGCCCGCGGTCGCCATGTCCTCTCTCGGTCAGTTCCGGCTGCCGGGCGGTGCCGGAGGGAGCAAGGCCTTCGACGCGCTCTACGCGCAGGCGGTGGACGCCGCTCTCCGCACGACCGGGATGGAGACCTTCGAGGCGCTGCGCGAGGCGGGCTCGGCGAAGCTCGCGCAGCTGCCGCCCGCCAACGGCGCCGAGTACGGGAACGCGCCCATGGCCCGGCGTCTCCAGGACGTGGCCCGACTCATCCGCTCGGGAGTGGGGCTGCAGGTCGCGGTCACCGACATGGGCGGCTGGGACACCCATGTCGGCGAGGGCACGGAGAAGGGCCAGCTGGCGAATCGCCTGGCGGAGCTGGGAGGCGCGCTCGCGGCGTTTGCCCGTGACCTGGGCGGCCGCTGGGCGGACACCCGGGTGGTGGTGATGACCGAGTTCGGGCGCACCGCCCGGGAGAACGGCAATCGCGGCACGGACCACGGCACCGCGTCGGTGGTGCTGGTCCTGGGCGGGGGAGTGCGCGGCGGCCGCGTGGTGGGAGGCTACCGGGGGCTCGCCAGGTCCGAGCTCTTCGAGGAGCGGGACCTGGCGATCGGCACCGACGTGCGGTCGGTGCTCTGGGAGGCGGCGCGCGGTCAGCTGGCCCTGCGCGACGCCTCGGCGGTGTTCCCCGGGTTCAGCCCGGGGTCACCGGTGCTCGGCTGAGCTCAGACTGCGCGGCGTCGGCCGGCGAAGCCCACCAGCAACAGCACCACGACGGCGCCGATGATGGACCAGAGGATCCCCGAGGGCCGGAGATCCATCAGGTTCCCGTCGCTGCTGAACAGCGAGCCGAGCAGCCCGCCCACGAAGCTGCCGACGATGCCCAGCAGCATGGTGGCGAGGACGCCCATCGACTGCCGCCCCGGCACGATGGCCCGGGCGATGAGCCCCGCGACCAGGCCGATCACGATCATGGTGAGAATTCCCACGGTTCCTTCCCTCCTGTCGGCGGCCCGCCACGGGCGCCAGGCCAAGTCCGAATGTCGAGGGCTGGAGGTATGGACGAGTGGGCGCTGCAACCAGCCCCGCGACGCCTCCACGGCCGGAGTACGAACGGATGGACGGGACAATTCTGTTCACGATGTATTTCAGACCCACTGAACTCCGGTTCGTGGGTCACCTGGTCGCACAGGATCCGACACGACATGTGGGCGGACGTCCCACCACGCCCACCAGGCGCCAAGCCGGGAAGGTGTCCCGGGAAGGTGTCAAACACCTTCGACGGGCCCTCGACGGCCCGATCACCCCCCACACTTCGAGGGCGGTGGGCGCAGGAAGCGACAAGACGCGGGGATATCGGCGGGGCACGCTGGGGCCTCGATGCGTGAGACGCTCCCCGTCACCCGACCATACGACGCGAGATGGGTGCTCGCCTTTCTCGGAGCGCGTGCGCTCCCAGAGGTCGAGCGGGTGGACGGGTCCACCTGGCGACGGGCCACCTTGCTCGGCGGACGACCCGCGCTCCTCCAGGTCGACGTTCGTCCCGGCGCGCTCGAGGTGGAGACCCCGATGCCGCTGGACGCGCAGACTCGGACGCGACTCGAGCGATTGTTCGACACCCGCGCGAATCCCGGCGAGATCCGGCGGGCGCTCCACCGCGACCTGCGGCTGCGGCGCGTCATCGCTCGCCGCCCCGGACTGCGGGTCCCGGGCGCCTGGGACCCGTTCGAGGTCGCGGTCCGCGCGATCATCGGCCAGCAGATCTCGGTCGCCGCGGCAGTGACCGTCGCCCACCGCCTCGTCGAGGCCTTCGGAACTCCGATGCCCGACCTCCCCAGCGGACCCTGGCGGGGCTTTCCCGGGCCCGACGTGCTCGCCTCGGCGCCGCTCGAGGAGGTGCCCGGCCTCCGCCTGCGTGCCCCGGTGGTGCGTGCGCTCGCCCAGGCGGTGACGTCCGGCGCGATGCGGCTCGACGGGAGCTGGCCGCTGGAGGACGTCGTGACCGCGCTGTGCGCCATCCGCGGCGTCGGTCCGTGGACTGCCTCCATCGTGGCGCTCCGCGCGCTCGGTGACCCCGACGCACTCCCCGCCGCGGACCTCGGCCTCCGCAGGGCGCTCGGACGGCGGGGGCTGCTGGCGAGCGCGCGCGAGGTGGAGCGCCGCGCCGAGCGCTGGCGACCCTGGCGCGGCTACGCCACGCTGTGGCTCTGGTCGGAGGACGCGCGGTGAAGACCCTCGAGGTGGCGACCCTCGACTCGCCGATCGGACCGCTCGGCGTGGCCGCCGAAGGGGGCGTGCTGGTGGCGGTCACGTTCGACGGCCTCGGGCCGCTCCGGCGCTGGGCCAGCCGGGTGGTCGGCCCGTCCACCTGGGTCGAGGGACCGGACCCCGCGGGCGTCTGCACCCTCCTCCGCCGCTTCTTCGCCGGTGAGCTGGACGCGCTCAGCGCGGTGCCGGTTCGGCTGCACGGAACGGACTTCCAGCGACGCACCTGGCAGGCGCTGCGCCGGATTCCGTCCGGGGAGACCTGGAGCTACCGGCGGCTGGCGGAGGAGCTGGGCGACCGGCGCGCCACCCGGGCCGTCGGTGCGGCGAATGGGCAGAACCCCATCCCGGTCGTCATCCCCTGCCACCGCGTCATCGGCTCCGACGGGAGCCTGACCGGCTTCGGTGGGGGGCTGGAGCGGAAGCGGTGGCTGCTGCAGCACGAGCGCGCGCTTCAACCTGTGCTCCCGCTCTAGGCGCTTCTCGTCCAGACTGCGCGGCCCGATGGCCCGAACGACGACCCACCCACTCCAGACCCACGCGGAGCGCACTCACCACGTCGAGACCGGACCAGCGTCGGAGGTCGACACGCTCGCCCGCGCCTTCGTCCGCCGCTTCTCGAAGCGCGTCCGCGCCGACC
>DASROG010000522.1:0-14497 GCA_035646995.1 Myxococcaceae bacterium | reverse complement strand
GAGCGGCTCCGCCGGCGCAGCGGTGAGGACGGGCGGCGCGGCACCGGAAGGCCCGTGGATCCCCGAAGCGGGCGGCCCCGGGGTGACGGGGCCGGGTCCAGAGGCGTCGGGAGCGCCGAAGAGCGTTGCTTCCGGAGGTCCCGGATCGCCCCCGGTGGAAGGCGCGAGCTCGGAGTCCAGCTGCACCTCCTTGCGCCCGTCGTCGCCCCAGAGATGTCGGGGGAAGAAGTCGCGGAGCTCCGGGAAGCGGAACGGCAGAGCGTAGTGCTCCCCGTCGGTCGAGACCTGGAGCATGCCCTGCAGCGCGCCGCTCTCGATCAGGAGCTCGACGGTGGCCGGCTCGATCGGCCCGAACACCTTCCCTTCCCGGTTCCGGACGAAGATCTGGGTGCCCGCCATCTCAGGAGACTAGATACCGCAGCCGGGGCCGCGGTCGAAGCGGGGGGTGTGCGGGCCGCTCCCTGCCCGACGGACCCTCAGCCGCCGGTGCCGGCCGTGGGCGCACCGGAGCTGCACCGGGTCCGGTAGCGCTCGAGGCGCCCCTCGAAGTCCCGCCGCAGGGCCGGGGAGACGCCCTCCGGGAGCGCATCGAGGGCTCGCGCCTGACTCGCCGCCGCCTCCGAACACCGCCCGAGCATCGCCTGCACTGCGGCGAGCGTGTCGAGCAGGGAGGGATCGTAGGGCGCGATCTGGATCGCCCGGGTGACGAGCGGGGCGGCCTCGGCCGGCTTTCCCTGCTGCACGTGGAGCCAGGCGAGGTTGTTCAGCGCCGTCGGGTCCTCCGGACGCAGCGTCACGGCCTTGCGGAAGGCCGCCTCGCGCTCGGCGCTCGGTCCCCCGTCCTGGAGCGCCTGGCCGAGCAGGAGCCACCCGCGCCCGTCCTCGGGGTGCGCCGCGGTGAGCTGCCTGGCAATGGCCGGCCGCTCCTGCGGCGCGGCGAGCTGGAAGCGTAGCATGAGCGCGTTCGCGTCCGCGGGATCGAGCTTGAGCGCGGTGGCGAGCTCCCGCCGAGCCTCCTCCTGGTGCGCGCTGCGGTCGGTGCTCCCGCGCGCTGCGGCCAGCGCCACCCTTGCCCGCTCGGCGTGCAGGTCGGCCTGGCTCAGTGGAATCTCCTCGAGCGGCGGCCGGGGTTCGGTGAACGGCGCTGCATACTCCAAATACTTCCCGTGCGTCAGGTACTGGTTGAGCGCGACGTCGATGTCGGGCGTGTTCAGGCCAGGGAGGATGATCTTCCACGCCTTGTCGGGATCGATGCCCCGGCCCAGGAGGCCCTGGAGCTGATCGAACTGCTCGGGGTGGTCGTTGTAGAGCCAGTGCACCATCACCCAGCTCAGGCCGTAGAGCCCGTGGATGGTGGCCTCGGGCATCCCGTCGAGGTTGCCCGACCAGGCGAGCGCGTCCGCCACCCGCAGGCTCCGGAAGGAGCGGTACTTCTGCATCGCCGATAGGTTCACGGCGCCGACCACCACCGTCTTCCCGTCCTTTCCGGTCCGGACCGTCTCCAGGAACTGGGCCAGCCCCTCGGCGAACCACCGTGGCTGGCGCCGGTAGATGCTCGCCGCGAGGTGATGGACGAGCTCGTGACGGAGGATCGACGTGGTCTCCGGCGTCGCGAGGCTCGCGCGGTGCTCCCACTTGTCCGGGTGGCTGTGCATCACGGCGAACGGCGGTACGTCGTGGAAGAAGACACCATCGAGGTTGCGCCCGAAGTGGTGTTCGAAGTCGAGCCCGTTTCCGAAGACGGTGACCTCGACGCGATCCACCGTGGGGAACGTCGCGCGGGGCCAGGCGGCGGCGATGATCTGCGCCCGGAACCGCTCGACGGCGAGCGCCGCTTCCCGGGCCGCGCCCGGGCCCAGGTCCGTCCGGAGCACCACGTGCGGTCCCCGGATCTCCCGCCAGCCAGACTCCGCCCTCGCCACGCCTCCCAGCAGCAGCCCGAGGACGACGGCCCTCGCGATGTCCCGACCCATGGATGCCCCCCTCCCGGGAGGGGAGTCTAGTCCGCCGCGTTCCCCACGTCCGGGCTAGAACGGGTCGCTCATGGAATGGATCCGGAGCATCGCGGCGGTGGCGCTGGGGTTCGGGGTGTTCGTGATCGGGTCGTTCATGCCCCGGGCCGCCGTGGACCAGCATCCCGGAGTTCCACTGACGCTGGGACTTGCTGCCGGGTCCATCGCCTACGGAGCGGTGTTCGCCGCGCTGGGAGGGCTGAGCGCGGCGAGCCTCGGCGGTCGCAGGCCGCTCGCGCACGCGGTGGTGGTGGCCGGGCTCATCGCCCTCGCGGCCCTCGTCCATCCCTGGCTCGAGCCGGGGGTGACCGCCCGCTGGCTGGACGTCGCGGCAGTGCTGATCATGGCTCCGGCGGCCGTCCTCGCCGGGTGGGCGCGCTCGCGACTCCCGCCGCGGTAGAAGCGGGGCCTCGCCGTCAGACCAGCCTGGCGAGGCCGATGAGCGCCACTGCCAGGTAGAACAGCGACTCGCCGGCGATGAACCCGCCCCCGACCAGCGAGGTGGTGGACATGTCGGCCGGGAGCTCGTCGGTCGCCGCGCGGTTCGCCGGCCCGGAGCGCCGTGCCAGGGCGTTCCACACCGAGGAGAGGATGCCACCCGCTCCCCACCACAGCGCGGTCGGCAGCTCCACGAAGGTCCCGAAGGCGTAGGCGTAGGGGCTGGGGAGCAGCACCGAGTCGGCCACCCACCCCACCGCCGGACCGGCGCCCGGCCGGGCGAGGAAGGCCCGGTAGCGCGCGCTGGCTCGAAGCAGCTTCCGCAGCACCTCGATGACCAGTCCCAGCGCGAAGCCGACCTCGAGGGCCACCAGCTGGTGGACCGGGAGATGGCCGAGCCCGCGGATCGCCCCCACGAGCTTGTAGGTCATGGCCGACTGCCACTGCCCGACCTTCGCCTCCGGATGGTCGAAGCTGTTCACCGCCAGCACCGGGTAGGCGGTCATGAAGACGTGGGCCAGCACCACGCAGAGCACCGCTCCCATCCCGATCCCCAGCACCTGGTAGTAGAACTGAACGCGGCGATCGGTCCCGAGGCGCCAGCCGGTGGAGCGATCCTGCTGCATGTCCACCCCGACGGAGCTGCAGATGAGCAGGACCGTGGCGGCGGTGATCGCCACCACCGGATTCCGCAGCCCCATCGCCGACATCAGGAGCACCGAGACCACGAAGGCGCTGGAGATGGGGTTCTGGTCGCTGACCCCGGTGGAGATCCCGTTGATGAAGACGAAGAGGATGCTCAGCCCGAGCCCGAAGAGGATGTAGCGGACGGGCTGATGCATGAGGCCGGTGGCGACCAGGACCACCGCCGCGGCCCAGAACAGCACCCAGATCACGAGCATCCGCGTCGGGAACCCACCGCGTCCGGAGGGCGCGGCGGTGACCTCCGAGGCCCGGGCCCGGGCCAGCGCCTGGCGAGCGATGACCGAGAGGTCGACCACCGCGGCGCCGAGGATCGACGCCAGGCCCACGAGGAACCCCAGCCGGCGGAAGGGCTCGTTGGCACCCAGCCAGCCATTCTCCCGGAGCCAGGGGGTGACGAGCCAGCCGACGAGCGCGAAGACCGAGGCGGGCACGGCGATGCGCGAGCCGACGATGAGCCCGGCGCCCACGTTGGACATCGACAGGCCACTCGCGCCGACCCAGCTCACGCGATCGATGAGCCACCCGCCCAGCGCTCCGATCCCGGCGCCGGTCCCGAGGCTGCGGACCGAGCGCTTCAGCAGCGTCTTGTCGGTCAGCGCCCTGATGATGTTGGCGACGGCGTAGCCGGAGGGGTAGTCGAGCCGCATCCGGTCGACGAGCACCGGCGTGTAGAGCATCCCCAGGCCCACGCCGAACATCCCGACGCAGGTGATGAAGAGGATCAGCTGCCACGTGGGAGGCATCTCCATGCCCAGCCAGACGGCGGCCTGGATCAGCACCGCCATCGCACCGAGTGAGGCGACCGACGCGGCCATGGTCTGCATGTAGTTCGCGCCGTGGCGACCCTGCGCTCCGTAGGGGTAGGTGACGACGCTTCCCAGGATCCCGGCGAGGATCTGCCCGGGGACGAAGATCCCGAGCGTGAAGTTCATGTACGCGGCGGCGACGCCTCCCAGCGGCCCGAGGATCAGCAGGGCCACCGCGGCGAGCATGAGATGGAAGGCCAGGGTGCCGGGCCGCGGGAGCCAGGCGAATCGCACGCGAGCGTCGTCATCGCCGGACAGCGGCGCGTCCATCGGTCTCTCCGGTTCCCCCCGGGTGGGCACCTTGGCACAGTGCCGAGCCGTTCCGAGCACTTCCGCAGCCGTTTGACAGCGAGCTGCGCACTCTGGCATCACCGCGCGCCGCAGCTCTCCGGCCCCGGAGCTGCCCTGCGCTCGAAAGGAGGCCACGAATGATGCGCCTCCCGAGCTGCCAGTCGACGAGGCACTGAACAAGACGAGGTGAGCCGGCGTCTCCCGTCCATCGCGGCGGGTGACGTCCCGCGGCGAGCGGACCGGTGCTCGCGTGCGCCCAGCTGCGCGCACGCCGGCCCGGGTGCGCTGCTTCGCCGTGACCTTTCTGCCCGACGTCCGCCTCGCGGGCGCGCCCGTCGCGTCCGTGAGCGGCACGTCCGCTCGCGCGCCGACTTCCGGAGGGAAGGGCGCGTCGGAGGTCCGACATGCTGACTGGAACCAAGCTGGAGGCCCTGCTCGCGAAGCTCCGGAGGGCCCTCGACGAGAGAGGAAGTGCGGAGGCCGCGGAGCAGCTCTTCCGCGAGGTGGCGGCCGAGGCCCGGCGGCTCGGATTCGTCTCCGCCTACGTGCATTACGTGCTGGCCGCCGCGCTGGACCGGATGGGAAAGCTGGAGATGGCGTTCGACGAGCTCAAGAAGGCAGTGGGGGCGGACCCGCTCGCGCTGCCCTTGCGCCAGGCGTTCCAGGACGTGGCGGCCCGGCTCCGCGCGGCGCTGGCCGACCCGGCCCGGGCCGCAGACGACGCGGACATCCCGCGCCTCTACGCGCTGCTCGCGGCGGCCGGGGAGGCGGACCTCGAGGCGCACCTGGCGATGGTGCGGTTCGCGGTGGCGACCGCCCAGCTGGAGCGGGCACGGGTGCTGGCCGAGGCGGTCACCACCCTGTTCCCGGCGGCCCGGGAGGCCTGGGAGGCGCTGGCCCGGGTGGCTCGGGCGCAGGGGGACGTCGCCCGCGCAACGGCGGCCGATGCCGAGGCCACGGTGACGGGCGTGCAGGCGCCGCTCTTCGGCGTGACCGGAAAGGCGACGGCATGAGCGGGTAGGTGAAATCGAGGGGGGTGGCGGGGCACGGCGGCCCCGCCACCCCACGGACTGAGCGAACGATGACGAGCGAGACCAAGGACGAGATCCTGCTCAAGCTGCAGGCCGCGCAGATCCTGAGCTCCGAGGAGCCGGAGAAGGCGGAGCTGTTCCTCCGCTCGGCCCTGAAGGGCGCCGAGGCGCTCGGGCACAGCTCGCCCACCCTGCACTTGCAGCTCGCGGAGCTGCTCTATCGGCTCCGCAGGACCCGCCAGGCGCTCGAGCAGGTGATCGAGGTGCTGGAGCTCGATCCGTTCAACCTCGTCGCGCTGAGTCTGAAGGAGGTTCTCGGGAGGCGGCTGCGGTGAGGGCCGGGTCCGACGGTGGGGGGCCCGGGCCGGCCAGGAGGGGCACAGCTCGCCCACCCTGCACCTGCAGCTCGCGGAGCTGCTCTATCGACTCCGCAGGACCCGCCAGGCGCTCGAGCAGGTGATCGAGGTGCTGGAGCTCGATCCGTTCAACCTCGTCGCGCTGAGTTTGAAGGAGGTTCTCGGGAGGCGGCTGCGGTGAGGGCCGATTCCGACGGTGGGGGGCCCGGGCCGGCCAGGAGGTGACGGCGGCGCTCCGGCTCGCTCCGTTCCACCCCGGAGCGACGATGCTGGCCGGGAACCTCGCCCCCTGGCTCCGGGGGCGCTGCGGAGCGAGCGCGAGCGCCCGATGACTCGGAGATCCCGCGCCTCCACGCGCTGCTCGCTCAGGAAGGAGAGACGCTCGCCTGTCACGTGACGATGATCCGGCACTCGCTGGCGACCGGGCGGATCGCCCCGGGCGTCCACGCTGGCCGAGGGCGTGGTCGCGCTGTATCCCGGTGACGCGCAGGCGTGGTCGATGCTCGCCGAGGTCGCGCGGGGCGGCGGGGAACGAGGCACGAGCCGCCAGGCGTAGCTCCACCTCGGCACGCTCGGGCTTGCGCCCGGGTTTCGGGCGCCGACCTCTCTAGAGGACCACCTGCTCCCGGTGCTCGCCGAACACGTCGCGGAGTGCGTCGGAGATCTCCCCCAGCGTGGCCAGCGACTTCACGGCGTCGAGGATGTGCGGCACCAGGTTCTGCCGCTCGTCCTTCGCCACGGTGCGAAGCGCATCCAGCCGGCGCTGCACCGACGCACCGTCGCGCTCCTTCCGCAGCGCTGCCAGCTGGGCCGCCTGCGTGCGCTCCACCGTCTCGTTGACCCGGAGCAGCCCCTCGGGTGGCGGCTCCTCCTCGCGGAACTCGTTGAGGCCCACCACCACCGACTCGCGCGTCTCGAGCGCTCGCTGTGCGCGGTAGGCCGCGTCCTGGATCTCCTGCTGCGGAAAGCCCTGGGCGATCGCCTCGACCATGCCCCCCAGCGCATCGACCTTGGTCAGGTAGGCGTCGGCCCGGGCCTCCAGCTCTTCGGTCAGGCGCTCCAGCGTGTAGCTCCCGCCGAGCGGATCGGCGACGTCCGCAACGCCGGTCTCGTGGGCGATGATCTGCTGTGTCCGGAGCGCCAGCTTCGCCGCAGCCTCGGAGGGCAACGCCAGCGCCTCGTCCTTGCTGTTGGTGTGCAGCGACTGCGCCCCGCCGAGCACGGCCGCCATGGCCTGGAGCGCCACCCGCACCACGTTGTTCTCCGGCTGCTGGGCGGTGAGGGTGGAGCCGGCGGTCTGCGCGTGGAAGCGCAACATCTGGCTGCGCGGGTCCTTCGCCCCGAAGCGCTCCTTCATCACCCGGGCCCACAGGCGGCGTGCCGCCCGGAACTTGGCGATCTCCTCGAGGAAGTTGTTGTGGACGTTGAAGAAGAACGACAGCCGCCCGGCGAACGCATCCACCTCCAGGCCGGCGCGGCGGGCCGCGTCCACGTAGGCGATGCCGTTTCCGAGGGTGAAGGCAATCTCCTGCGCCGCGGTCGAGCCGGCCTCGCGGATGTGGTAGCCGCTGATGCTGATCGGATTCCAGCGAGGCACGCGCTTCGCGCAGAAGGCGAAGACGGCGGTCACGAGCCGCAGCGATTCACGCGGTGGATACACGTAGGTGCCGCGGGCGATGTACTCCTTCAGGATATCGTTCTGGACCGTGCCCGAGAGCTTCTCCAGCGAGACGCCCTGCTGCTCGCCCACCGCCGCGTAGAGCGAGAGGAGGATCGCCGCGGTGGAGTTGATGGTCATCGACGTGGAGACCTCGCCAAGCGGAATGCCCTTGAGCAGCACCTCCATGTCCCGGAGCGAGCTGATCGACACGCCGACCTTGCCCACCTCGCCGCGCGCCCGGGGATGGTCCGCGTCGCGACCCATCTGCGTCGGCAGATCGAAGGCGACCGAGAGACCCGTCTGACCGGACCTGAGGAGGTAGTGGTAGCGCGCGTTCGCGTCCTCGGCGCTCCCGAACCCGGCGTACTGGCGCATCGTCCAGTGGCGGCCCCGGTACATCGTGGGCTGGATCCCGCGGGTGAAGGGGTACACGCCCGGAAAGCCGAGGTATTTGAGGTATTCCGCATCGGGGCTGGAGGGCGCGTCGACCGGCTCGAGCTCGATGTCGCTCGTGGTCCGGAAGACGTCCTTCCGCTCGGGGGACTTCGCCCGGGCCTTCGCCCAGACCTGGTCCAGCCAGCGTCGGCGCTCGTCGGCCATGGCCTACTCCACGGTGAGCAGCTTGGCGTTCGCCTCCACCGCGCTGCCCTCCTTCGCGAATACCTCGACCACGGTGCCCCCCTTGGGGCTCTTCAGCTCGTTCTCCATCTTCATCGCCTCGACCACCACCAGCCCCTGACCTTCGGTCACCTGGGCGCCGGGTGCCACCAGCACCCGTACCACCTTGCCCGGCATAGGCGCGGTGACGATCACCTTCCCGCTCACGCTGAACCCTGTCGCGCCGGCACGCAAGCTCACCGCTCGCTCGTCCGCCACGTCCACGGTGAGCAGCTCGAAGCCGACCAGCACCTGCACCTCGTCCCCCGACTCGTCCAGCTCGACGTCGTACGACCGGCCGTCCACCAGGAGCGAGACCGCGCCGTGGTCGAGCACCCGGGCATCGACGGTGTGGGTCCTCCCTCGCACCTTGAGAACGTACTTGCCTTCGCCCCGGTCCTCGATGTCCACCGGGACCGACTCCCGCGCGCCGCGCACACGGGTGACGTAGCGCTTGGCTCCGTTCACCGTCGACTCCCGCGGGCGCGCTGACGCCACGGAGAGGGTCCAGCGCGCTTTCCCGAGACGGGGGTCAGGCTCCGCCGCCTCCGCGCATCCCGCTGGTAGGCGTCCACCACCGCGGCGAGGAGGGCTACCTCCCCGAGCGCGTGGTCGTGGCGCCCGAGCAGCGCCGAGTGCGCCCGGGGGAGGAAGGCGGTGTCGTAGTTGCCGCTCACGAAATCGGGATGGGCGAGGATGGCGCGAAGGTAGCGGATGTTGGTGGTGATTCCCTTCACCACGTACTCGGAGAGCGCCCGCCGCATCCGAGCGATGGCCTCGGGCCGGGACGGCGCCCACACCGACAGCTTGGAGATCATCGGGTCGTACACCGTCGGCACGGTGTAACCGGGATACACCCCCGAGTCGTCACGCACGTTCGCCCCGGACGGCACTCTCAGGTACGTGATGCGGCCCGGGCTGGGCATGAAGTTCTGCGCGGGGTCCTCGGCGTACACCCGCACCTCGATGCTGTGGCCGCGCGGAGGCTCGGTCCGGAAGCCAAGCGGCTCGCCGCGCGCCACGCGGATCTGCGATGCCACCAGGTCCAGCCCGGTGACCCACTCGGTGACCGGGTGCTCCACCTGGAGCCTGGTGTTCATCTCCAGGAAGTAGAAGTTCCGGTGCTTGTCGACCAGGAACTCCACGGTGCCCGCCCCGACGTAGCCGACCGCCTTCGCCGCACGGACCGCCACCTCCCCCATGGCCGCGCGCATCTCGGGAGTGAGGATGGGAGAGGGCGTCTCCTCGATGACCTTCTGGTGACGGCGCTGCGCCGAGCACTCGCGCTCGTTCAGGTGGACGGTGTTCCCCGCCTGGTCGGCGAAGACCTGGATCTCCACGTGGTGCGGCTCCTCCAGGTACTTCTCGAGGTACACCGCGTCGTTGCCGAAGGCATTGAGCGCCTCGCTCTGGGCGGCGCGCCAGGCGGAGTCGAAGTCCGCCGACCGCTCCACCCGCCGCATTCCCTTCCCGCCGCCGCCGCCTGCCGCCTTGAGCATCACCGGGAAGCCGACCTTCTCCGCGTAGGCGCGCGCCTCGGTGACCGAGGGGAAGGGCGCGGTGCTGCCAGGGACCACCGGGACGCCGGCCTTCTCCATGTTGGCGCGGGCGCGCGTCTTCTCGCCCATGGCGTCCATCGCCGAGGCGGGGGGGCCGATGAAGACGATTCCCGCCGCCTCGCAGGCCCGGACGAACGCGGCGTTCTCGCTGAGGAAGCCGTAGCCGGGGTGGATCGCGTCCGCGCCCGAGGCCCCGGCCGCGTCCAGGATGCGTTCGAAGGAGAGGTAGGACTCGCGCGAAGGCGGTGGTCCGACCCGGAAGGCCTCGTCCGCCATCCGGACGTGGAGCGCCGCGCGGTCCGCGTCCGAGTACACGGCGACCGTGGAAATCCCGAGATCCCGGCAGGAGCGGATGACCCGGACGGCGATCTCCCCCCGGTTGGCGATGAGGATCTTCCTGATGGCTCTGGTTCCCTGGGCCACGGTCGCTCGCTTAGCACGGGCGAGCGAGCGTGCGCGCTGCCTGGACGGGGTCCCTCCCCAGGGGTGCCGCCCCTCGCCCGGGACCGGAACGACCGGCCCACTGGCCCCGGAGACCGGAACGGCGCCCGACAGCACGGGCGCGTACTCCGGCACCGGCCGGCGCGGGCACCACCACCGGGAGCGACGGCACGCTGAACTCGCCTTCCCCCGCCCCCGCGACGGGAAGCTCGGCGGCGGTGAATCCGAACACCGGCGTCGGCACCCCAGCACGGCGAACCCGGCTGGACAGCCGAGCACCACCGGGAGCGGCCTCGGCCCGCCGAGCGGCTCCGGGCCCGGCACGCCCAGCGCCGGAACTGGAATCGGTCAGTCCACCATCGGCAACCGAAGCGGAACGTCTTCGACCTCGGAAACCACCGGCACCCGGAGCACGGGGAGCGGCAGCAGCGGGGCAGCGGGCACGGACACCACCGGGACCGGAACGACCGGGACCCATCGCCACGAGTCCCGAGTCCCCCCGCCCCTCGGCGATACTTTCTGCACGTGGCACCCCTTCCCACGTGCAGAAAGTACCGCCCGGCCGGGTGCCGTCGTCGGGCATGGAGCGGAGTCGCGCGACCCGAGGGCGACCCCTCTGCACGTCGAACGCGGTCTGACGTGCACCTTCGGGCCCCGGAAGTCGGAGAGCCGCCGGGGCACTACCGAGGGGTGTGACCGGACTCCCGTTCGCGCCGGGACACCTCGTGACCGGCAACGCCCTCGGGCGGCGACCTCACACCCCCCCTTGGTGGCCCGGCGGGCCCGGCGCTCCTCACCACTCCGGTACAGCTCGGGCTTTGGGACGGCGCTCAGTCCTGCCGCTGCAGCGAGTGTGCGCCGCGGGCCCGCGGACAGCCGGCGAGCGAGTGGGCAGCAGCTTACGAGCCCGACCCATGGACCGACGAACCCTCCTCGAGCTGGTCGGAGCCGCAGCGGTCGCGCGCGCCCTCCCGGCCAGCGCGGCGGCCGCGCCCACGCCGTTGCCCGCGCTCCGCATCACCCGTCTCACCTGGGCCGGCATCCGTCTCGCCGCCGGTGAGACCACCCTCTTCGTCGACGCCACCGTCGATGCGACCGAGCCGGGCAGCGCGCCGCTGCAGGCCGCCACTCCGGAGCGACACGCCCTGGTCACCCACTTTCACGGCGATCACTGCCAGCCCGAGGCCCTGAAGCCGGTGTTCAACGCCCGCAGCCGGTTGGTGTGTGACCGCGACACCGCGCTCCGCCTCGGTGACCGCGACGTGCCGCTGCTCCCGGTGGGACTCTATCAGCCGGAGTTCCTCTCTCCACGCACCGCCGACTTCGTCGTGTTCGGGGTGCCGGCCTCCGACGGCCTCGGGAGCCCGCAGGTCTCGTGGGTCATCGACGGGGGAGGACGCCGGGTGTTCCATGCCGGCGACACCCAGGTCCACGGCCACTTCTGGAACATCGGCCGCGCGTACGGTCCCTTCGACGTCGCCTTCCTCCCCATCAACGGCTTCCGCCAGACGCTCGGGCGCACCACCCGCGTTCCGGCGCCGATGTCGCTCACGCCGGAGCAGGCAGTGGAGGTCGGGCTGGTTCTCGGCGCCCGGAGGGTGGTCCCCATCCACTACGGGGGCGGAAGTCCGGGGTACGCCGAGGCGCCGGACGCGATCGCCACCTTCGTGAAGGCAGCGAAGGCGGCCGGCCTCGCGCACGCAGTGCTCGCCCCGGGCGCCACGCTCGACTGACGGCGAGGGTGAATCCCACCCCCGGGGCTCGCTAAGGTCCGTGCCCAGGTGGCCGGACCTCATCACGTCGTCCTCGTCCCGGGCTTCTTCGGCTTCGCGAACCTGGGCGATTTCGCGTACTTCGGGCACGTGCGCGACCTCCTCGCGGAGGTCGGGCCCGCAGCGGGGCTCGACGGCGAGATCCGGGTTGTCCTCACCGAGCCGTCGTCCTCGCTCCCCAGGCGCGCCGCCCTCCTCGCCGAGTCGGTTCACCGTCTGCTCGAGCAGCACGGCGGCGTGGTGAGCATCGTCGGCCACTCCACCGGCGCGCTCGACGCACGGCTCCTGCTCAGCCCCGGCTCCGACCTCCCCACCCGGGTCGACGTCGAGCGCTGCGTCGAAGCCGTGCGCGCGGTGGTGGGCGTGGCGGCGCCGCACCACGGGACGCCGCTGGCCCAGCACTTCACCTCGCTTTTCGGAAGCCAGCTGCTGAAGCTGCTCTCGCTTGCCACCGTGTACTCGCTGCGCACCGGGCGGCTCCCGGTGGGGGTCGCCCTCCGCCTGGCGCGCCTTCTCCGCCGGAAGGACAGCACCCCCACCGGCGTGGTGGACCAGCTCTTCCTCCAGCTGCTCTCGGACTTCGCCGGGAAGCGCCGCCGCGCGATCGAGGAGTTCTTCTCCAGCGTCCGCAGCGACCAGGGTCTGGTCCCGCAGCTCGCGCCCGGGGCGATGGAGCTCTTCAACGCCGCCACCGCCGACCGCCCCGGGGTGCGCTACGGCGAGGTCATCACCCGCGGGCGCCCGCCCGGCCTGCGCTCGCTCGGCCGGGCTGGACTGAGCGGGTATGCGCAGACCACCCACGCGCTGTACGTCGTGCTGTACCGACTCGCCCGAGGGCGTCCTTCGGACCCGCCCACGAAGCTCTCGCCGGAGCACCGGAAGTTCCTCCGCCGCGCGTACGGCAGCATTCCCGACCACCGTGCCAACGACGGGATCGTCCCCACCCTGAGCCAGGTGCGGAACCAGCTGGTGGCCGCGGTCTGGGCGGACCACCACGACGTGCTGGGTCACTTCCATCGGCCGCGCCACGTCCCCCCGCACTTCGATTGGGTGGCCTCGGGCACCGGGTTCGATCGAGAGCACTTCGAGGCGGTGTGGAAGGCGGTGGCCCGCTTCCTCGGCGAGGCTTCCTAGAGGCGCCGCTCCAGGGCCGTCGGGTTTCCGGTGAAGCCCTCGGCCTCGTAGAGCGCCCGGCCGTCCGCGGTCGCGTGAAGCCAGACGCGGGCCAGGCCCCGCTGCTTTCCGAGCGCGAGCAGCTGCCGGAGGATGTCGCGCGCGAGGCCGCGCCGGCGCCAGGTGGGCTCGGTGTACATGTTGAGGATGTAGCCCTCGAGCCCACCCGGGTTGTCGGCCAGAGGCAACCGCCGGAGCACGCACAGCCCGCTGGAGGCGACGAGCCGGCCGTCGACCTCGGCCACCACCGCGAGGAAGGAGCCGTCGGACATCGCGCGCTCGAGGTAGCCGGCGGTGGCCTCGGCGAGCGCGTCCGGGTGGTCGACCGGTCCGAACGTGCTCAGCAGCGCCAGGCGGAGACGGATCAGCTCCGGCAGGTCCACCGCGCCGGCCTCGCGCACGATCGGCTCCGCCACTTGCGCGCTCATGCCTCGGAGGAAGGCGTGACCGTCGCAGGTGCGGGCGCGGGCTCGACCGGTTCGGGCCACCGGCGGCGGAGCCGTCCCGCGACCCAGCGCATCCAGCTCGGGGTGACGATCTGCTGGTGGCGGATGGCGAGGGCGATGAACCACGCCCCGAGCGCGACGCCGAGCACCATCGCCGGCAGCCCCGCCTCGGGGCCGAATGCGCCGCCGGTCAGGAGCGCCGGGCCGGGAAACCGCGCGTCGGCGAGCACCGCCACGTCGTTCCCCGAGACCCGCGAGCCCCACACCGGGCCCTCGAAGAGGTTCCAGGCCCAGTGCATCCCGATGGGCAGCCACAGGGAGCGGGTCGCCACGTACGCGGCGGCGAGCAGCCCACCGGCCTCGATGGCGATGGCGACGCTGCTGATCCAGGTGGCAGCGGGATTCCCGCGATGGCCGAAGCCGAAGAAGAGCGCGCTGACGACGATCGCCAGCCAGGTTCCGATCGCCTGCTCCAGCTGACGGAAGAGGATGCCCCGGACCGCCACCTCCTCGAAGATGGCGACGGCCAGGAACAGCAGGACCACGCGGCCGAAGAGCGCTTCTCGCGTGGTCCCCTCCGGGAGGGACGCCCAGCCCACCAGCTGGTAGCAGCCCGCGAGCGCCAGCACCCCGGTGACCACGGTGAGGAGCAGCGCGCCGACGAAGAAGCCGCGCGTGGTCTGTGAGACGGCGCCCCTCAGCCCGAGTCCGGCATCTCGCGGCCTCTTCCCCTCGAACAGCCAGAGGCAGAGCGTGAAGATGAAGAGCGTGAGCACCGCGTTCCGGAACGATCCGGTGAGCGAGACGTTCGACGCTCGGGCCAGCGCCGGAGCGATCCAGGTGAGGACGCGCCCGAGGAGCCCGGCCAGCAGGAGGGTCCAGAGCAGACGGGGAAGGGGGGCGAGGAGGAAGCGGCGGAGCAGTGCGGGCATGGAAACCGAGTGAGACAACGGGGTGCGGGCGCCCCGATTGCCTGAGCTTGCCCGATCACGCGAGCCATCGCCTCCCATCGCGTCGGTCCGGGCGGCACCGGAGGAGTGCCCGATCTGGACGCATCCGACCGCCCGGACGTCGTCCGGAGCGCTCCGGCGGATGCCGGGTACGGAGGCTCAGCCGTCGATCGGGAAGACCAGGTGGAGCCGCCGGATCA
>DASROG010000521.1:0-17194 GCA_035646995.1 Myxococcaceae bacterium | reverse complement strand
GGACCGCCGGGCGACCTCTTCCTCGAGGTGCAGGTCGAGCCGCATCCCGTCGTCCGCCGCGAGGGGGACGACCTCTTCGTGCCGCTGCCGGTCACGGTGCCGGAGGCGATGCTCGGGGCGGAAGTGCGCGCTCCCACCTTCACCGGCGAGGTGACGGTGACCGTGCCGCCTCACAGCCAGTCCGGCCGCAAGCTCCGGCTCAAGGGACAGGGCGTGCCCGCGCTGAAGGGCAACGGACGCGGCGACCTGTACTACGAGCTCCGGGTGCAGGTGCCGGAGAAGACCACCCCCGAGGTGAAGGCCGCCGCGGAGACGCTCGGCCGCGGCTACCAGCACGACGTGCGGGGCGACCTGCGCCTGTGACGCCACGGTCGCGCGAGCTCGACTGCGACGGTCGGGAGTCCGGCCGCGGCCGCGGTGGCGGATCGGCGACGACAGACGCCAAGCTCCGGCAGGCCAACGCGAGCGCACTGAGTGGCAGCGGACGAATGCCTCGCGGCAAGAGGGGCGTGAGATGAGCGGCGCACACCAGACCTGCACCGCCCGGGCGCGCTCCTCCGCAGTCGCTGCTCGCCCCGGCGGCCCAGCCGTCCGCGTCTGCGGCCGGGCCCCTTGCGTCCGACGCGTCAGGACGTAAAAGCTGCCGGCCTCTCGATGGAACCCCAGTCACACACCATCACCGTCTCCACCCCCGGGCGCGGACTCCACGACATCACCCGCGAGGTGACGGACTTCCTGCACCGTCTCAAGGTGGCCGCGCCCGGGCCGAGGACCGGCGTCCTCACCTGCTTCATCCGCCACACCTCGGCCAGCCTCGTGGTCCAGGAGAACGCCGACCCCGAGGTGCTCGCGGACCTGGAGCGCTTCTTCACCCGCCTCGTCCCGGACGGCGACCGCCTCTTCCACCACACCGCCGAGGGTCCGGACGACATGCCCAGCCACGTCCGGGCCGCGCTCACCCAGACCTCGCTCTCCATCCCGATCGTGGACGGCGACCTCGCGTTCGGCACCTGGCAGGCCATCTACCTCTACGAGCACCGGCTCCGGGCCCACCGCCGCGAGGTGGTGCTGGTCTACGTCGGCCGCTGACCCGGGCAAGGAGACAGGACACTTCCGTGGGCATCCTCGACATCTTCGGCGGCAAGAGCCCCGAGCGCGCCACCAAGCTGAGAGCCAAGGTCGTCCAGAAGTACGGCGGCCCCGAGGCGCGGCAGAAGGCCATCCAGCAGCTGGGAGAGATGGAGTTTCCCGAGGCCACCGCGTCGCTCCTGGCGCGGTTCACCGTGAGCGTGGAGCCCGCCACCACCGACACCGACGAGAAGGAGCACGTGTTCGGACTCATCCGCTCGCGGGGCGAGGCGGCCCTCGAACCCGTCCGCACCTTCCTCCGCCGGACCGACCAGGCCAGCTCCTGGGCCGTCCGCCTGCTCCGCGACATCCTGCCCGCCGACCGGTACGTGACGACGGTGGTGGAGCATCTGCGCGAGCTGGGCGAGGTCTACACCCGGGACCCGGAGAAGAAGCTGGTCCTGCTCCACGAGTCCGAGTCGCTCGAGGACTCCCGGATCGCGCCGACCGCGCTGCCGTTTCTGGAGGACATGGCGGACGACGTGAAGATCGCCGCCTTGCGGGCGCTGGGTCCGAGGGCGTACCCCGAGGCCCGCGAGCCGATGCTGAAGCTGCTCACCGCACCGGAGACCGCCCGCCGGGTACAGACCGCGGCCATCGAGGCGATCGCCCGGAGCGCCTTCGGCGTCCAGGGTTACCGCGAGAAGGTGGAATCGCTGCTTCCCGAACCGTTCTTCGTCGACAAAGCGGGCATTCTCAAGCGTCGCGGCGCCCCGGCGCCGGGTCAGTCGGAGTAAGCACCGGCCTGTCCCATGGCGCGCTCGCCCAAGACACCCACCCGGCGACGCTCGAAGGCGCTGGTCGAGCTCTTCCCGCACCTCGGCCCTGTGCCCGAGGGGCCCCCGCGGCCCACCGCGGCGGCCGAGACGCTGAAGGAGATGGCCGACGCCATCCACCGCACGCCCACGCTCGCCGAGTGCCAGAAGACCCAGCTCGGGTTCATCGCCGCGCTCCTCGGAACGCGGAGCGCATACCTCGCCGAGTACATGCATCTGCGTGACCGGCTGGAGATCGCCGCGGTGCGGGGACGCAACGAGCCACGCATCGCCGCCGTCCGCCCCAAGGAAGGGCCGGTGGGCGAGGCCTTCGCGGAGAACAAGCTCGTCCGCGACAGGGACCTGGTGGCGGTGCCGCTGCAGGGCGCCGCGGGGCCGCTGGGAGTGCTGGTGCTCATCTCTCCGAAGGTCGACGCTCCCGACGCGCTGCTCGAGGCGCTGGCCGCCCAGGCCGCGGCGGCATGGGAGTACGCCCGGCTGCGCGAGGACACCGCCCGGCGCGAGAAGGACCTCCAGACGGCGCTCGCGGGCCTGAAGTCGATGGAGAAGAACCGCGAGGAGCTCCTCGCGAACGTCTCCCACGATCTCAAGACGCCGCTCACCACGGTGAAGGCGTATCTGGCCATGCTCGGCCAGGGCCGGCTGGGCGAGCTCCCGGAGAAGCCTCTCCACGCGGTGCACGTCGCCGAGCGCAACGCGGATCGGCTCCTCCGGATGCTCAACGACGTGCTGCTCCTCTCCCGCCTCCAGACCGGGAAGATGCAGCTCACCAGCCGCCCCTTCGGGCTCAGGGCCCTGGTGAGCGACGTGATGGCCGCGCTGGCCAGCTCCGGCGAGCTGTCGCGGGTGCGTCTCACCCTTCTCCCCGCCCCCGAGGTGTTCGTGAAGGGCGATCGGGAGCGGCTGTTCGAGGCGGTGCACAACCTGGTGGAGCACGCCCTGTTCCTCTGCAGCCCGGACGGGGAGGTGCAGGTCGAGGTCGGCTCGCAGGCGGGGCTGGCCCTGCTGGCCGTGCGCGACGACGGGATGGGGCTACCCGAGGAGGACCTGGAGGGCCTCTTCGACGCCTTCCACCGCAGCGGGACCGGTCCAGGCAGCAGCGTGGGCCTCGGCCTCCCCATCACCGCGAAGATCGTCCAGCTGCACGGGGGCCGGGTCGAGGCCGAGAGCGTGCCCGCGGCCGGCACGCTCCGGCGGATGGTCCTGCCGGCCTTCGCCGCCCAGGTGGGCGTGGCCGGAGCCGAGGAGGGCGTCTTCCCCCAGGCGGGCCACATCCTCCTGGTCGAGGACGACCGGGACTGCCGCGAGGTCCTCCAGGAGCTTCTCGAGCAGGAGGGCTACAGCGTGGCCTCCGCCGCGGGCGCCGAGGAGGCCCGGGCGCTGCTCGAGGGGCTCCGCCCGGCGATGGTGCTGCTCGACCTCCGGCTCTCCGAGGAGGACGGCCGCAGCGTGCTCCGCCACCTCCGGGGACAGTCCGAGACCGCCGACACGCCGGTCTACATCATCTCCGGCGCGTCCGAGGTCGCCTCCCTGAGCACCGGGACGGGTCTGGACCGCATCGACGGCTTCTTCGAGAAGCCGCTCCAGCTGCCGAAGTTGCTGGACACGGTGGCCTCGGTGGTGCGACCCGTTCGCTCCGTCCGATGACCCAGTTCCTCCACGACCGTCTCCTCGAGGCCTTCGCCTCCGCGCTCGCCGGCGCCCTCGGCCAGCCGGTGGACGCGATCCGCGCCCAGGTGAAGCCGGTCGAGCCCGAGCACGGCGACCTCGCCTTTCCCACCTTCCCGCTGGCAAAACAGCTCCGGAAGGCCCCGCCGGCCATCGCCGCCGAGCTCGCCGGGAAGCTGTCCGTCCCGGGTCTGCAGATCGCCGCCGCGGGCCCCTACGTGAACGCCCGCTTCGAGCCCCGGTCGTTCATGGAGGGCGTCCTCTCCGAGGCGCGGGGCGCCGGGGTCGGCTACGGCTCGACCGACTCCGGCAAGGGCAAGACGGTGGTCATCGACTACAGCTCGCCCAACATCGCCAAGCCCATCGCCTTCCACCACCTGCGCACCACGCTCATCGGCCACGCCATCGCCAACCTCTACCGGAGCCAGGGCTACCGCGTGGAGGGCATCAACTACCTCGGCGACTGGGGGAAGCAGTTCGGTCTGGTCGCGGTGGGGCTCCGGGAGTACGGCGACCCTGCCCGCCGCGGGGAGATGGCCCACCTGGTGGACGTGTACGTGAAGGCCAACGTCCGGGCCGAGCAGGACCCCGGCTTCGACGCCGACGCCCGGGCCTTCTTCCGGAAGATGGAGGAGGGAGACCCCGAGGCCCGGGCGCTGTGGCGCGAGCTCCGGGAGACCTCGCTCCGGGGCTTCCTGCCCATGTACGAGCGGCTCGGCATCCACTTCGAGCACATCGACGGGGAAAGCCTCTACGAGGACCGGATGGAGGCGGTCATCGAGGAGCTCGCCCGCACCGTGGGGGTGAAGGAGAGCGAGGGCGCCCTCATCGTCGACCTGCCCTACGCCGAGGGCGAGCCTCCAGTGCTCCTCAAGAAGGCCGACGGGAGCACGCTCTACGCCACCCGCGACCTGGCCGCCGCCGAGGACCGCTGGGAGCGGTTCCACTTCGACCGCTCGCTCTACGTCGTCGCCCGAGATCAGTCCTTCCACTTCGCGCAGGTGTTCCGGGTGCTGAAGGCGATGGGCAAGCCGTGGGCGGACCGCTGCATCCACGTCTCGTTCGGGCGGATCATGGGGATGTCCACCCGGGCCGGGAGGCTGGTGCTCCTGAGCGATGTCCTGGACGAGGCGCGCGCCCGCGCGCTGGAGAAGGTGAAGGAGAGCGCCGCCTCGGGCCGGATCCACACCGCGGAGCCCGAGCGCCTCGCCGAGCAGGTGGGCATCGGGGCGGTCATCTTCGGGGACCTCAAGAACCGCCGGAACACCGACTACACCTTCGACTGGGACGAGGTGCTGGAGTTCGACGGCCACACCGGGCCCTACCTCCAGTACGCCCACGCGCGGGCCTGCAACCTCCTGAAGCGCGGGGGAGGCGCGCCGGCCGCGGCGGACGCGGGGCTGCTCACGCTTCCCGAGGAGCAGCAGCTCGCCCGGACGCTGGCCCGGTTTCCGGTGCAGGTCAGGGCCGCGGTGGAGCAGGACGAGCCGTCGTTCGTCGCCCGGCACCTCATCGACGTCGCGGTCGAGTTCAGCCGCTGGTACACGCTCGGCAACCAGGATCGGGACAAGCGGGTGGTGCACGAGACGGACGCAGCGCTGCGTGCGGCGCGGCTCGCTCTGGCTGACGCGGTGCGCATCGTTCTCGCCACGGGCCTTCAGCTTCTGGGCATCGCCGCGCCGGAGAGCATGTAAGACTGCGCCGCGAGGGCCATGGCCACCGCGCTCGTGAAGCTCGAGGACACGGGGCCCGCGCTCCGGTACGAGTTCGGCCCCATCGGCCGGACGCTGGGGCGGCGGTACTGCCCCCACGTCCGGGTGGGGCCCGCGGCGGAGGCCGAGCTGCAGCGGCTCGGCGCCGAGGGGTTCGTGGTCCACGTCCAGCGGACCGCGGCGTGGGTGAGCTTCCTCTACCTCGCCTGGCTCCTGGTCAGTCGCGGACTGCCGCCGATCCGCGCCGTGTTCAACATGCGCCGCTGGTTCGGCCGACCGTGGGGGCGGGTGGCCCAGCGCGGGCCGCTCGACGTCCGGCTGGAGTTCGCCCGACGCAAGGGCGGCTCGGCCCTGGTCTTCCTCCAGACCACCGCCATCGGGCGGGCAGCCGGACGGAGCGGACGCGAGGACCCCTTCCCTGCCCTGGTCGCCCTGGCGCGAAAGAGCGAGCGGCCGGTGTTCCTCGTCCCGGAGCTGGTGGTCTGGGAGAAGTGGAGCGCGCGGCTGAAGCCCGCCTGGGCCGACTACGTCTTCGGCTCCCCCGAGGCGCCGGGTTTCCTGCACTCGGTGCTGGCCTTCTGGCGCAACCACAAGCGGGCCCAGTTCCGGCTGGGGACGCCCATCGAGCTGCGCGCGTTCGCCGCCGAGAACCCCGGCGACTCCGACGCGGTGGTGGCCCGGAAGGTGCGCGGGGTGCTGCACGTGCACCTGGCCCGGGAGACGCGCGCGGTGTTCGGCCCGCCCTACAAGCCACCGGAGCGAGTCATCGACGAGACGCTCCGGGACCGGACCCTCCGCCTGACGATCGAGCAGACCGCCGCCCGGAGCGGCAAGGACCCGGCGACGCTGGAGCGCGAGGCCCGGCGGCACCTCAACGCCATCGCCGCGCGCCTTCATCCGACGGTGCTGGCGTTCCTCGCCCCGATGATGGGCTGGATGTTCGATCGGATCTACGACGGCATCGAGGTCGACGAGGCGGCGCTGGAGCGCGCGCTCGGCGCCGGCCGCGAGGGCGCGCCCCTCGTCCTCTGCCCCAGCCACAAGAGCCACATCGACTACCTGGTGATGTCCTGGGTGCTGTGGAAGCGCGGGTACCAGGCACCGGTGGTGGCCGCCGGCGCCAACCTCTCCTTCTTCCCGCTCGGACCCGTGCTCCGCCGCGCCGGCGCCTTCTTCCTCCGCCGGAGCTTCGGCTCCGACCGGCTCTACACCGCGACCTTCAAGGCCTACGTGCGCAAGCTGGTGCGCGACGGGGTCCTCCAGGAGTTCTTCCCCGAGGGAGGACGCTCGCGGACCGGCAAGCTCCTCCCGGCAAAGCTCGGGCTCCTCGGCTGGGAGGTGGAGGCGGTGCTGGACGGGGCCCGGAACGATCTGGCCTTCCTCCCCGTGGCCATCGACTACGAGAAGATCGTCGAGGGGAGCAGCTACGGCAGGGAGCTCCTCGGCGGCGAGAAGCAGCCCGAGGACGTGGGCGCGCTCATCCGCGCGCCGAAGGTCCTGTTCCGGAGGTACGGCACAATCCACCTCCGGTTCGACGAGCCGGTGCTCCTGCGAGACTTCATGCGCAGCCGCGGGCTCGAGGACCCGGCGGCCGTCACCGAGGAGGAGAAGCGCGGGCTGGTCCGGGCACTGGGCCACCGCATCATGTGGGGCATCGCGCGGGTCTCGACCGTCACCCCGCACGCGCTGGTGAGCACCGCGCTCCTCGCCCACCCGGGGCGGGGACTGCCCGCCTTCGTCCTCGCCGCCCGGGTGGAGGCGCTGCGGCGGATGCTCGTCGAGGACGGCTCGGCGCTGTCCACCGGGCTGGCCGCAGCGCCCGCCGATCCCACGGTGCCCGGGCCGGTCCGGGAGGCGGTGCTCGGCTTCGTCGAGGACAAGCTAATCCGCACCGAGCAGGCCAAGGGCGAGACCGTGTACCTGCCGGTCGACGAGCGGCGGGTCCAGCTCGCCTACTACAAGAACACCATCCTCAACCTGATCGTCCCGCGCGCGCTGGTGGCCTGCGCCGTCCTCCGGGGGAGGCTCGACGCCTCGGAGGAGTCGGTCCGGAACAAGGCGCTCTTTCTCTCCCGGCTATTCAAGCTGGAGTTCATCTACCGGGTAGGGACGCCGTTCGAGATCATCTTCGCCGAGACGGTGGACCGGCTGGTCGCAGCTGGCCTCCTGCTCCGCAAGGACGGGGGCCTGGTCCCGCCCGATGCCCGGGCCCGAACCGAGCTCGAGGTCCTGGCGGACGTCATCCGCGACTACCTCCAGTCTTACCTGCTGGCCGGGCTGACCCTCGAGGACCTGGCCTCCGGACCGATGGACCGGAGGTCCTTCCTGCGCGCCGCGCTGGAGACTGGCCGGATGGAGTTCCTCCAGGGCCGGCTGGACGCCGCCGAGGCCATCAGCCGGACCACGCTGGAGAACGCGGTGGCCTGGCTCCTCGACCAGGAGATGGTCGTCGACCGTGACCGCAAGCTCGCCCTCGGCCCGGCCGCCGAACGGCCGGAGCAGCGCGAGGCGTTCCGGGGCGAGCTCCGCGCCTACCTCGCCACCAGCACCACGCAGGGAACCGACGGCTCGAAGCGCTAGGGCCCTCGCGCTCTCGTCGCCAGGAGGCCGTCCAGCTTCCGGGAAAGCGTGTCGGTGGAGACCAGGCCCGGGTAGCGCTCCACCAGCATCCCCTCGGCAGAGACGAGGAACGTCGCCGGGACCGTCTCCAGCTCGAGCGGAGCCAGCATCTCGCTCTCCGCGGCGGCCACCGGCATCGTCCGGAGCCCCATCTTCTCCACCGCGACGCGGATCCGGCTCCGATCAGGGGCGATGGACACCGCCACGAACCCCACCCGCCCCTCGTACTGCTTGGCGAGCTTCTCCAGCTCGGGTAACTCCCGAGCACAGGTGCCTCAACCTGGCATCCAGAGGTTCACCAGCCAGGGCCGCCCCCGCATCGTCTCCGGGGTGACCACGGCGCCGTCGAGACCCCGGGCCCGGAACGAGGCGGGCACCGGCCGCGCGTCGTACGAGCGCTGGCACGCGGCGCCGAGCAGGAGCACGAGGAGAACGGCGAAGCGTCGCATGCCTTCGGAGGTCACGCTTTCACAGGCCGCGCCGGGCTGGCAAGGTGCAGCGGTTCGTCCCCGTGCTCGTGCCCACCGTTTCCCCCTCCGACCCACCTCAGCAGGCGCCGGTTCCGGCCGAGCGCCTTGGCTGGCTCGCGCTGGTCGGCGCGCTGGCGCTGTTCTTCCTGATCGGCGTCCCGCTGCAGATCGTCAACGCCGGGGCAGGCATCTGGTTCACCGAGGTCTTCCTCTTCTTCGGATTCGGGTGGGCGCTGGTGCGCTGGAGCGGCCGGTCGCCGGTCGCTTACCTGGGGCTGGCCTGGCCGGGCGGCTGGCCGATGGTGTTCGCCCTCGGCATCGCCGTGGCCAACTACTTCGCGGCGGTCATCCCGCTGCAGTTCGTCGCCCAGCTCCTGGCGCCCCGCGCCTGGGTGGAGATGTTCGACCAGACCCAGGTCTTCGAGCGGCAGCGGGGGCTGGACCTCTTCCTGGCCATGACCGGGGCGGTGGCCGCCGCGCCCATCGGAGAAGAGGTGATCTTCCGCGGGCTGCTCCTCCAGGGGCTCCTCCGCCGCGGGGTGCAGATGCTGCCCGCGGTCGTCGCCTCGGCGGCCATCTTCAGCCTCTGCCACGTCAACCTCGTCGGGCTTCCGGCGCTCTTCGAGCTGGGGCTGGTGTTCGGTCTGCTGTATGCGCGGACCCGGAGCGTGCTGCCGGGAATGGTGGCGCACCTCGGAAGCAACCTCACCGCAACGCTGCTCTACGTGGCCGGGAAGGGACAGGACACCGGACCGATCGAGCTCTCGGTGCAGGTGCCCGCCGTGCTCGCCGCCAGCGTCCTGGGCTGCCTGGTCCTCGGCGCGCTGCTGCTCGGCGCCCGGCGTGTGCCGGCGGCCTGGGGAACGCCCCGGGAGATCGAGGTGGTCCGCCCGCGGGTCTCGTTCTCGCACGCGCTCGCGCCGTGGGCGGTGGCCGCCTCGCTGTCGCTGGTCGTCTGGGGGCTGGTGAACCGCCGAGGTCTCGAGCTCGACCTGGCCGACGTTCAGGTCCGGGTTCCGCCCCCCCGCTCGGAGGAGCCGGACTGGGTCCGGGAGCGGCGCACCGAGGTGGAGGCGCTGCGGGACGACGTCCGCAGCGGAACCGCCTCGCTGGACAGCTACCTCCGCGCTCGTCGGGCGCTCGCCGGGGCAGTGGAGCGTGGCGCCGCCGATGGTGGCGCCGCGCCGGTCGACTGAGGCGTGGAGCCGGCACGGGCGATCACAGCACCCTGTAGCGGCGCACCCGCAGGATGGGGCCCACCATCGCGACGCCCATCGCCGCCTCGTCCACCTCGCCGTCGATCTCCACCCGCTGCCCCTCCTTGAGCAGCGAGGAGCGCCCGCCGGCGATCTGGTACGTCCGTCCGTCCTCGCCAACGAGCACCCAGACGCCCATCTCCAACTCCCGGAACTCGACGGTCCCCCGCACCTTCATCGACCGGCCTCCCTCCGGAGCATCGACCGGCACAGCAAGGCGGCCAGGACCCCGTTGAGCACCAGCCACGGCCGGGCGAGAAAGGTGAAGGGAAGGTAGGCAATTCCGGGAGCCTTCGCCCAGGCCGCGTAGAGCAAGAATCCCGCAAACCCGAGTGACAGTCCGGCAACGACGGGCCGGAGCGCGCGCCAGCGCAGCGCGACGAGCGCGGCGATTCCGGGCAGCAGCGCGCTGTACATCAGCGGGCTGGCCAGGCGCCCGCGGCCGAAGAGGATCCGCTCCCAGTCGGGAATGGGCAGCGAGAGCACCTCGGCCGCCGCCGGCGGGTGGCCGACGAACCGCTGCCAGAGCAGCTTCAGGAACCACAGGCCGACGGTGCTGAGGAGCAGCGGGAGCAAGGTGGCCGGATTCAGGAGGACGTTCAGGAATCCGGGCCGGACCTTGACTCTGAGCGAGAGCAGGAGCAGCGCAAGGAGCGCAGCGCTCCAGATCAGCGGCGCCCAGTCGACGGGTAGGCCGGCCTTCCCCAGGGCCTCCAGGGCCCCCAGCGCGTCCAGCCGGCCGTGCCCGGCGCGGGGCGTCCACGCCCCTGCCTCGGACGCAGCGCCCTGGAAGAGCGCCTTCTCCACCTCGTCCGGGGTCCTGGCGCCGGCGGCGAAGAGCAGCGCCGCCACCCCCGCGACGTGGGGAGTGGCCATCGAGGTGCCCTGGTACTCGGCGAGGACCGGCTTGCGGAAGTCGGTGCGGTCGATGGTGGCCTGGAGGATGCCGTTGCCCGGACCGAGCCGGGTGTTTCCACCCGGAGCGATCAGGTCCAGGGCCTCGCCCCAGGACGAGTACGGGGCGAGCTGCCCGTCGGGGCCGACGGCGCCCACCGCGACCGCCCCGGCGTAGGCGGCGGGGTACGAGACCTGCCCGGTCCCGGCGTTCCCGGCCGCGCACACCACCACCGCGCCCTTCGTCCGCGCGTAGGCCACCGCGCGCTCCATCACCGCCGAATAGCCGGGGCCGCCGAGGGAGAGGTTCAGCACCTTCGCCCCGTGGTCCACGGCCCAGCGGATGGCGTCGGCGATGTCCGCGGAGTTCCCGATCCCCGCGCGATCCAGGACCTTGAGCGGCATGAGCCGGGCCTCGAACGCCACCCCGGCCACCCCAACCCCGTTGTTGGTCCTCTGGGCGATGGTCCCCGCGACGTGGGTTCCGTGCCCGTTGTCGTCGTTGGGGTGCTCGGTGTCGTGGACGAAGTCGTAGCCGGCGGCGAAGTGTGCCCCGGCGAGGTCCGGCACCTGGACGAAGTCGCCCCGGTCCTCGTAGGCGATGCCGGTGTCGATGACCGCGACCACCACGCCCTTGCCCCGCGAGCGCTCCCAGGCCTCGGGCATGTGGAGCATCCGGAGGTTCCACTGCTTCGGGAACTCCGGGTCGTTGGGGGTGAAGGCGAGGGCCTCCATCCGGACCAGCGGCTCGGCTTCCTCGACGTCGGCCTCCCGCCGGATGCGGGTGAGCGCGGCGTCCACGTCGTCCACCTCCTCGGCGATGGCGATGCCCGAGCGGACGCCCTCCACCGAGTTGAGCCGGAGCGACAGGCCCCACTGCCGGGCGCGCTCGGCGACGACCTCGGCGGGGGTCCCGTCCCGGAAGTCGACCACCAGGGCATGGGGCACCGCCGAGGCGCCCGGGGTCCCGGGAGCGGTCACCTTGGTGCGCGCTGGCTGGGGCGCACACGCCGCCGCGAGCGAGAGAACCCCCAGGAGACACCACACAGAGCGCATCCAGGCTCCTTCCGGCCCCGGGACAGGGCTCGAGGTGTGAGTCATACGTCCCGGGTGGCTCCCCATTGGCCCGCCACGCGTTTCTTCACGATTCCGCGTGCTTGCCCGCGCCCTCGAGCCAGCGGAGCGCCAGGCGTCCGACCTCGGGAAGGTTTCGCCGGAATCGCGCGTCGGCCCCGGCGACCACCTCCACCCGTCCCCGGCCTTCCGTCGCCGAGGCAACCAGGCCGGCCCGGCCCGGCTCGTCCTCCCCGAGAATGCAGAGGAGCGGGCGGCCCACCGGCGCGCCGAGGACGCCAGGCGGTGGGCTGACCAGCACCAGGGCCACGATGCTCGGATGCTGCCCGGCCAGGGTGAGCGCGGTCTCGGCCGAGCCGCCCACGGCCGCCACCGCGACGTCCACCGCCCCGGTGTTCTCCCGGAGGAGCCTGAGCGCGCCGGTGGCGTCCTCGACGCGCGAACCGGCGTCGCCGCGGCTGCCCTGGCTCGCGCCCACCCCGCGGAAGTTGAAGCGGAGCACCGGACGCCTCGCCCGGGCGGCGGCCCAGGCGAGCTCGGCGCACACCACGTGGTCCATCGATCCGGCCTCGGGCAGCGGCGGCAGCACGAGCACCGGCGGGAACTTCGTTCCCCGGTGCCAGAGCCCCTCCAGCACCAGCGACCCGACGGGCACCAGCGCCGGCCGCTCCAGGTACTGCCCCCGGCTCACCACGGCGTCACCCGGAGCACCAGGAACTTGAGGTAGCGACCCTCGGGGAACTGGAGGCGGATCGGATGGTCCGGCGGCTGGTAGCGCTCCTCCACCAGGGTCAGGTCCACGCCGGCCTTGAAGCCCGCCTCCTTCACCGCGCCCTCGAAGGACTCGGGCGTCACCCGGGCCGAGCAGGACGCGGTGACCAGCAGGCCGCCCGGCGCCACCAGCTCCAGGGCCTGGCGGTTGAGCGAGGCGTAGCCGTCGATGGCCGCCTCCACCGCCCGCTGGCTCTTGGCGAAGGCCGGCGGGTCGAGGATGACGACGTCGAACCGCCGCCCTTCCTCGCGGAACGAGGAGAGGAGCGTGAAGACGTCCGCGGCCAGGAAGTCGTGGGCGTTGGGATCGAGGCCGTTGCGCGCGAAGTTCTCTCGCGCCAGGGCGATGGCGTCCGCGTCCTGGTCCACGCTGAAGACCCGCGCCGCTCCCCCGAGCGCCGCGTTGACGCTGAATCCGCCGGAGAAGCTGAAGCAGTTGAGGACGCTCGCGCCGCGCGACAGCCGCCGCACCAGGGCCCGGTTCTCCCGCTGATCGAGGAAGAAGCCGGTCTTCTGCCCCCGGCGCACATCCACGCCGAAGCGGACGCCGCGCTCGAGGATGACCACCGGGTCCGGGGGCTCCTGGCCCCAGAGGAGCCGCGCTCCGCCCTTCCCGTCCTCGCCGCCCTCCTCGCCGGCGAGCTGGTCCCGGCCCAGCACCGCACGGACCCCGGGGAGCGACCGCAGCGCGTCCACCAGCATCCCCCGCATCGGGGTGAGACCGGCCGAGTACAGCTTCAGCACCACCGTGCCGGCGTAGAGGTCGGCCACCACGCCCGGCAGCCCGTCCGACTCGCCGTGCACCAGCCGGAAGCTGTCGGTGGCGGTCAGGTCGAGGAGCCTCTCCCGCAGCTCCCACGCCGACCCGACCCGGCGGCGGAAGAAGTCCCCGTCGATGATCTCGCGCGAGTCCCGGGTCAGCACCCGGACGGCGATGGGGCTCCATGGGTCGAAGTATCCGCGGGCGACGAACTTCCCGCCCTCGGTGAGGTCCACCACGCTGCCCGGGGGAATCCTCGGAAGCTTCTCCACCGCCTTGCGGAACACCCAGGGGTGGCCGGCGCGAAGATGGCGTCCGAGCCCGCGCTGCAGCTCGAGGCGGACCAGGCTCACCCTGCTCCCTCCCGCGCCCGCAGCACCGCCCGCGCCACCTCCTCGAACCCCGCTCCCTCCGGCGCGCCGGTCACGAAGCGGGGCCGGTGCGGCAGCAGCTCCAGGACGGAGCGCACGTTCGCCACCCCCACGCTGAGCGGGAAGGCGGCGAAGAGCGGCGCGTCGTTCACGCTGTCGCCCACGTAGACCCAGCGCCCGTCGTCCGGGGCGAGCCGCTTCCGGAACACGGTGCGGAGGAAGCGGCGCACCATCGAGGCCTTGTCGAAGGGGCCGATCCACGCGTTCACGTGGACGCTCGAGCGCACCGCGTTCACCCCGCGCGCGGCAAGGAAGGCCTCCAGCCTCCGCGCCGCCTGCGGGCCCAGCCGGACCTCCTCGTTGACGTCGATGGCCAGATCCACCTCGGTGTAAAGGCTGTCGGTGGACATGCGCGCCCCGGGCACGGCGCGCAAGGCGGACTGGATCACCCGGGCCAGCCGGCGCCGCTCCCGGGCGCGGACCGACGCCGGACGGGCGTAGGACTTGCGGAGTGCGCCCCGGGCGTCGAGCCGAACCGAGAGCCCACCGTTCTCGGCGACGACCCCCGAGACCGGGAGCATGCGGGCCCAGGCCTCGGCGAACCCGGCGGGGCGCCCGGTCACTAGCACCACCGCCACGCCCGCCCGCTCGAGGCGCTCCAGCGCGGCGAGGGTCGAGGCGCGGAGCCGCCCACCGGTGGTGAGGGTGCCGTCCACGTCGGTGAAGACCGCCTCCACGCAGGAGAGATCGGCCTCGCGCAGCGGTCGGAGCTCGGACATCGGGCGGGCGCACCCTACCCGATGCCGGCGTCAGTCGCCGAAGGGGAGCCCGGCGAGCAGCGCGCGGAACTCCTCGACGACCGGGCCCACCTCGTCGGCGGGCACCAGGGCCAGGCTCTGCTTCCGGGCGCGGCGGAGGAACTCGTCCAGCGCGTCGCTCCGCCCGTACAGGCCGGCGGCCAGCTCCGCCGCCTCGGCCAGCGCCACGGCCGCGGCGCGCCGGTCGATGGCCAGGAGCGCCTCCGCCTGCTCCAGCTTCACCCCGCTCCGGGCCCAGATCTCGTGGTCGTGCCGGAGCAGGAGCGCGCGCTGGTTCACCACCGCCAGCGCCTTCACCAGCTCGAGCACCCGCTGGCAGACGTCCATCACGTCCGCCTTGGCGGGAAGCGGCTCCGCGGCCATCGCGCGTACCTCGTGCCGGTACTCGATGAGCCGCCGCTTGTCCTGGGCGCGGAGCGAACGGTAGGGGGCGGTTCGCCCGAAGGCGTCGATCTCCTGCTCGAGGTGCTGGGCGTGCCACTGCACGTCCTCGGCGCCGGCCTGGCGGAGCTTGGCGGCGCGGGAGTCGAGCACCCGGCGCAGGTCGGCCACCGCGGCACGGACGGTCACCGCGCCGGCGACCTCCTCCGCGTGGCCGGGGACCACCTCCGACCGCTCGACGTCGGCGAACGGTGCGACCAGGTCGAACACCAGCGTGCCGATGTGCTCGCGGAAGCGGGTGCGCGAGGCCTGCACCTCGGCGAGGAGATTCCAGCGATCGGCGACGACGCCGGGCTCTCGGACCTTCGCCCCGAGGGACTGCACCTGCTCGAAGAGCTGTGCCGCCGCGGACTCCAGGACCTGCTCCAGTCGGGCGCGGGCGGCGTCGTCGAGCACCGCGTCCTCCACCAGCGAGGCCAGCCCGTTTCCCCTCGGCGAGGGCATCGCGGTGGCGAGCTGCGTGCGAACCAGGTCGATGAAGGCATTCACGTCGCGCAGCGTGGCGGCGACCACCGGAGCCATCTCCTCCCACGTGGAGAGGTCGAGGCTGTCGGCGGTCACCGGGGACTCGTACTGGAGCAGGTCCAGGTCGGTGAGCCGTCCGAGCGCGGATGCAGCCCCGTGGCAGACCTGACGGAGACGGACAGCCTGTGACTCCGGGACCGAGGAGAGTGCCGACTCGAGGGCGGGGGGTAGCAAGGGATCGTCCGAAAGCTTGCACGGAGTGCTCGCGCCGATCCATGTCACCGCCCATGCCTACATGGACCGCGCCTGGAGGAATGCGTCTCCATTTTCGCGACGTCGGAAGCGGGCCGCCGGTGGTGCTGCTCCACGCGTTCCCTCTGCTGGGCGAGATGTTCGAGCCGCAGTGGTCCGCGCTCGCCGGCCGCGCGCGATTCGTCGTTCCGGACCTGCGCGGCTTCGGAGGGAGCAGCGCCGGCGCCGGCCCGAGCGAGATGGCGACCATGGCGGACGACGTCCTCGCGCTGATCGATCACCTCGGAATCGACTCGGCGGTGGTGGGCGGGGTGTCCATGGGCGGCTACGCATCGCTGGCGCTGCTGCGGAACGACCCGTCGCGCGTCCGGGCGCTGGTGCTCGCCGATACCCAGACTGCCGCGGACGACGCGGCGGGACGGGAAGTCCGAGAGCGGACCGCGCTGGAGCTCCTGGCGAAGGGCTCGACGGCCCTGCTCCCCCTGGTGGACCGGTTGCTCCGGCCCGGCGCTCCGGAGGCGCTCCGGACGAGGGTGTCGGGATGGATCACCGGCGGATCCGCGGAGGGTCTGGCCGCGGCGCTGCGTGGGATGGCGCTCCGCCCCGACGCGCGCGACATCCTCGCCCGCTTCGGAGGTCCGGTGCTGGTGGTGGTGGGGGCCGAGGACGTCCTCACCCCGCCGGCGAAGGCGCGAGCGATGGTGGAGCTGGTGCCGGGTGCCGAGCTGGTGGAGATCCCCTCCGCGGGACACCTCGCCAACCTCGAGCAGCCGGAGGCGTTCAATGCCGCCCTGGGCCGGTTCCTGGACCGGGTACGCGCGCGGTCGCCCGGTTAAGAATGCGGCCATGCCCAGCTTCCGGATTCCCCGCACGCTCGAGGAAGCGGTCGATCCAGAGCAGATGGCCCTGCTCGTCTACGACATGCAAGTGGGCATCGTCCGCCAGCTGGCCGACGGCGCGCGGGTGGTCGAGCGGGTTCAGCGTGTCCTGGCGGCCGCCCGGGCCGCCGGGATGCGGGTGTTCTTCACCCGGCACATGTCGCTTCCCCACGAGCTGATGGGAGCGTCGCAGTTCCGGATGGCGATGGCCTGGCAGAAGGTGGACCGGCCGGAGCTCGTCGAGCCGTGGTTCCTCCGCGATTCGCCGGGGTTCGCCCTGGCGCCCGAGCTGCAGCCGCGGCCCAGCGAGGCGATCTTCGACAAGCTGGCAATGTCCGCGTTCGAGGGCACTCCGCTCGAGTTCGCGCTGCGGGACTGCGGCGTCGACAGCGTCGCCCTCGTGGGGATCGCGCTCGAGGTGGGGATCGAGCCGACCGCCCGCCACGCGGCGGATCTGGGCCTTCTGCCCCTCGTGGTCGAGGACGCCTGTGGCGCGGGCCACCCTGACGCAGCCGCCCGGTCGATCGAGAGCCTGCGGTTCGCCGGGGACACCCTGTTCACGGACGTCGAGACCTTCAGCCGGCTCCTCGCCCGCCCTCGGTCGGGCGCTCGATGACGGACGCGGGCGACCAGCCCGGCGAAGGGAACGCTCCGTACGCGCCTGCGGCCGCTCCCGGTCGAAATTCCTTCGCGGTGGACCGGAACGTGCTCTCGTCCCGGAGTGATGCGGATCGAACGCCCGACCCGACGGCAGGTCCTCGTCGGCGGGACCGCGCTGCTGGCCGGCACCCGTCTTCCGGCGGCGCCGACCACCACCACCCGGAGCCGCCGGACCTGGGTC
>DASROG010000520.1:0-2694 GCA_035646995.1 Myxococcaceae bacterium | reverse complement strand
GCATGGTCCCGGGCGCGGTGAAGGCGCTCGTCGATGCTGGCCACCAGGTCCTCGTCGAGTCGGGAGCCGGCATCGGGTCGGGCCTTCCGGATGCCGACTACGCCCGGGCGGGCGCGCAGCTCATCTCCTCACCGGACGAGGTGTGGAAGCGCGCGGAGATGATCGTCAAGGTGAAGGAGCCCATCGCGCCCGAGTACGCGCGGATGCAGGAAGGGCAGATCGTCTACACCTACTTTCACCTCGCCGGCGTCGACCCCGAGCTGACGAAGGTTCTCCTGAGGAAGAAGGTCGCCGCCGTCGCCTACGAGACCATCCAGCTCGAGGACGGCAGTCTTCCCCTGCTCCGGCCGATGAGCGAGGTCGCCGGACGCATGTCGATCCAGGTCGGGGCGATGTGCCTGGAGAAGGAGCACGGCGGGAAGGGCATCCTCCTCGGCGGCGTGCCGGGGGTGCGGCGTGGCCGGGTGGCCATCCTCGGCGGCGGCGTGGTGGGAACGAACGCCGCGAAGATCGCCGTGGGGATGGGCGCCGACGTCACCATCCTCGACATCAACCAGAGCCAGCTTGCCTATCTCGACGACGTGTTCCTCGGCCGCGTGGAGGTCCTCTCCTCGGACTCGGAGACCATCGCCCGCGCGGTCCGCGAGGCTGATCTGGTCATCGGGGGCGTCCTCATCACCGGGGGCAAGGCGCCGAAGCTGGTCCGGGAGGATCTCATCCGCGAGATGGTGCCCGGCTCGGTGGTGGTGGACGTCGCGGTGGACCAGGGGGGATGCATCGAGACCTGCCGGCCCACGACGCACGACAACCCCACGTACGTGGTCCACGGCGTCGTCCACTACTGTGTGGCGAACATGCCCGGCGCGGTCCCCCAGACCTCGACCTTCGCCCTCACCAACGTCACCCGGCCCTATGCCCGGCGCATCGCTGACCTCGGCCTCGTGGAGGCCATCCGCCAGGACAAGGCGCTCGCCCGCGGGGTGAATACCTATGGCGGATCGGTGACTTACGAGGCCGTCGCCCGGGACCTGGGCCACCCGTACCTGCCGCTGGAGCAGGCTCTGTCCCGGAAGTAGCGAGCTCGCCCGCTCGGCTGCCCCCCGGGCGGCGGGTCACCTTTTTCGGCAATCGGTGACGCATTCCGGCGTTGCCCCGTATCTGAGGAACAACGTTCGCCCGGCCGTCGGTGTTGGGCGTCCAGGGAGGAGCGGGATTTTGGACTTTCGCCACAACCACCGCACCAAGCAGGAGTTCGAGGGGCTGGTGCTGGCCCACCTGGACCCGCTGTACTCGGCGGCGCTCCGGCTGACCAAGAACGATCGCGACGCCGAGGACCTCGTGCAGGACACCTGCATGCGGGCCTACCGATTCTTCGACAAGTTCGAGCGCGGCACCAACATCAAGGCCTGGCTCTTCAAGATCCTCACCAACACCTTCATCAACCGGTACCGCCGCAAAGTGAAGGAACGGAACGTCACCGAGGGTTCCGAGCGGGAGGCCGTCCACGAGGCCTTCATCAGCCGCGACGCGAGTGACTACGCGGCCAACCCCGAGCAGTACATGTTCGACCGTCTGCTGTCGGACGACGTGCTCAGGGCCATCGATGGGCTCCCCATCGACTTCCGTCTGGTGGTCATCCTCGCCGACCTGCAGGAGTTCTCCTACAAGGAGATCGCCGACATCCTCGACGTGCCCGTCGGAACGGTCATGAGCCGGCTATTCAGGGGACGGAAGGCGCTCCAGAAATCTCTCCGGGATTACGCGGCTGGTCAGGGTGTTGTTCCCGCCGAGACACCCGAGACCCCAGAGGCCCCGGTCGACCTGGGCGCGTACCGCCGCCGCCGTACGGGCTGACGGCCCCTTCCAGGTCGGTCGCTGGCCAGATCGGGGATTCCCGGGCTAGACATTTGCCCGAGCCCCGCGGGGCCGCCCAATGAATTGCATCGAACTCGACCCGCTCATCTATCCATACCTGGACGGCGAGCTCGACGAGACGGAGCGCGGGTACCTCGAGCGCCACGTGGCGACCTGCGCCGGGTGCCGGGGACGGCTGTCGCGCGAGGCCGCCTTCCAGGGCGCGCTGCGCCGCAGCGTCCAGCTCCGTACCCGGGTTCCCGCCCCGGAGGCGCTCCGGGCCATGCTCCGCGCCGGCATCCGCCGCGAGAGCCGGCGGGTCCAGATGCTGTCCTGGGCCCGCTGGGGAAGCCTGGCCCTCGCGGCTGCGGCGGCGGGCGTGGTCTATCTGGAGCAGCGGCCCGGCCACCGCGAGCAGCTCCTGGAGGACGCCGCGTCCCGCTACCAGCGCCGGCTTCCCTACGAGCTCACCACCGCCAGCCGCGCCGACGTCGAGCGCTGGTTCGGCGATCAGATGAGCACCCGGGTCGCACTGCCCCATGTTCCCGGGGCCACCATCGCCGGGGCGCGCCTGTCGAACCTGCGCGAGCACGACGCGGCCTACGTCGTCTACCAGCTGCCATCCCAGCAGCGCGGCGAGGATCGCCGGCTGGGGCTCTTCGTCGTCGAGGACCCGGAGCGCGAGATTCCGTCGGTCGCGGCCTGGCCGCAGGTGGGTGTGCGCAACGTGCGCGGGGTCAGCATCGCCAGCTGGCGCTCGGGTGGTCTGGTGTACGAGCTGGTCTCGGACATGGACGAGGCGGACCTGCGGCGCACGCTCCGGGAGATCGACCCGACCGC
>DASROG010000519.1:0-2587 GCA_035646995.1 Myxococcaceae bacterium | reverse complement strand
GTGCTGGGGGTGGGCGGGAGCGCCGGCCACGCCAGCCACGCGGTCAACGACTTCCGCAAGCTCTGCGGGTTCGTGGCCTACGCGCCGACGGACAACGTGAGCGAGCTCACCGCGCGGATCAACGACGAGGGGTGGGACTCGAGCTTCGTGGAGTGGCTGCGCGGATCGCGCCTCCGCCAGGGCGATGGGGTGCTGGTCTTCTCGGTGGGGGGCGGGAACCGCGAGCGGAAGGTGAGCGTGAATCTCGTATCGGCGCTCGAGCACGCGCGCGAGGTCGGCGCGCAGATCTTCGGCATCGTCGGGCGGGACGGCGGCACCACCCGGGAGCTGGCCGACGCCTGCGTGCTCATCCCCACGGTGGCGAGCGAGCGGGTCACCCCGCACACCGAGGGTATGTGCGCGGTGGTCTGGCACCTCCTGGTGAGCCATCCCGAGCTGCAGCGGGCCCCCACCAAGTGGGAGAGCCTCCGGTGAGCCCGCTGGCGCGGCTGGCGATCTTCGACCGCGACGGCACCCTCATCGACGTGGTCCGCGACGAGGAGACGGGAGCGATCGTCACCGCCTTCCACCCCGACCAGCTGCGGCTTCTCCCTGGCGCGGTGGAGGGGCTGCGGGCGCTCGCCGGCGAGGGCTTCGTGCTGGCCATGGCCACCAACCAGCCGGGCCCGGCCAAGGGACAGATCTCGCGCGCGGCCGTCGCCCGGACCAACGCCGCTCTCCTCTCGCTCCTGGAGGCCCAGGGCGTGCACCTCGCCGGCATCGAGGTCTGCGAGCACCACCCCCAGGGAGGTCCCGGGGGCGACCCGGCGCTGGTGCGCGCGTGCGATTGCCGAAAACCACGTTCGGGGATGATCCGATCGCTGCTGTCCCGGCTGGGCGGGGACCCCGCCCGGTCCTGGGCCATCGGGGATTCGGCCGCCGATCTGGAGGCAGGCCGGGAGGCCGGCCTGCGCACGGCGCTGCTGGTGCCCAGCTCGCGGTGCGAGCTCTGTCCACTCCGTGGCCGGACGGACCTCGGGCCGGACGTCCAGGGGGCCACCCTGGTGGAGATCGCCGCGGCGATTCGCGGCGGGATGTATTAGGAGGGAGCCCGTGGCTCTGTTCGTCGACAGCTCCGATCCGAGTGAAATCAAGGCTCTCTTCTCCTGGGGTGCGTTCTCGGGGGTGACCACGAATCCCCTCATCATCTCCCGCGAGTCGCCCGGCACGGACCTGGCGGAGGTGATTCGGGAGGTGCTCACCGTCTCCACCGGGGACGTCTCCGTCGAGCTCACCACCGAGGGTGAGGAGGAGATGATGGCCGAGGCGCTCGGCTATCACGCGTGGGATCCGAAGCGGATCACCATCAAGGTGCCGTTCTCGGAGGTGGGGCTCCGCGTCCTTCACCGCCTCGCACCGCGCGGGGTGAAGACCAACCTCACCTGCCTGATGGCCTTCAACCAGGCCTACCTGGCGGCGCTCGCGGGGGCGACCTACGTCAGCGTGTTCTCGGGCCGCATCCGGGACATGGGCTACGACGCGCGGCCGGTCATCGAGGCCACCCGCGGGGCCCTGGAGCGCGAGGGCCTGCCGGCGCGCATCATCGCCGGCTCCATCCGGCACCTGATGGACGTGAACGAGGCCCTCGAGGCGGGCGCGCACGTGGTCACCGTGCCTCCGCCCATCCTGCGCAAGATGGTCTGGAACCCCCGCACCATCGAGACCATCGCCGAGTTCAACGAGGCCTGGCGCAAGCGCTCCGGCCCGCGCTGATGGCCGGCCCGGTGCCGAGGGGGGACTTCGCGGGTCGCCGGGTCCTGGTGACCGGGGGCGGGGGCTTCGTGGGCAGCCACGTCGCCGACCGGCTCCTCGCCGAGGGGGCCCAGGTCACGATCCTGGACAACTTCTCGACCGGCTGGAAGCAGTTCGTGCCCGCCGAGGCCCGTCTGGTGGAGGCGGACCTCCTCGATCCGGCCGCGGCGCGCCGGGCCCTGGAGGGGTGCGACTTCGTGTTCCACCTCGCGGCCAACGCCGACATCAAGGACAACCTCCTCGAGCCCCGCAGGTGCATCGAGCAGAACGTGGTGGCCACCCAGAACCTGCTCGAGGCCATGCGCAGCGCGGGCGTGCAAGACGTCGCCTTCGCCTCCACCGGCTCGGTGTACGGCGAGGCCACGGTGGTGCCCACTCCGGAGGACGCGCCCTTTCCCATCCAGACGTCGCTCTACGGCACCTCGAAGCTGGCCGCGGAGGGTCTCCTCACCGCGTATGCGCTCGGCTACGGCTTCCGGGTGTGGATCTTCCGCTTCGTGTCGCTGCTCGGGCCCCGGTACACGCATGGGCACGTCATCGACTTCTGGCGCAGGCTGCGCCGTGACCCCACCCGGCTCGACGTGCTCGGTGATGGGCACCAAAAGAAGAGCTACCTCCACGTCGGCGACTGCGTGACCGGAATGATGATGGCCATCGCGCGGGCGCGGGAGCCGATCAACGTCTTCAACCTCGGGCACCACGACTGGATCGAGGTCGATCAGAGCATCGAGGTGATCACCACCACGCTCGGCGTGAAGCCTCGCATCGTGCACGCCGGCGGGGAGCGGGGGTGGGT
>DASROG010000518.1:0-5809 GCA_035646995.1 Myxococcaceae bacterium | reverse complement strand
GGCGAGGGTGCGGTCCTTCCCGTCCGCACGGAGCCGGATGTCGATCTCCGTGACGTCCGATCCCGGTGTGACGTGGACGTAGTGGACGTGCCGGGCTGCCGGCTCCCAGGTGTCGAGGACCCAGATGGTGTCTGAGCCTGGACGCGCGGCCGGGTGCCCGGGGTGGCGGGTGACGAACAGCGTCCCCGCGCCGCCACCCGGCGGCTCCCAGCGGAGGTCCGGCTCCCACCCGGATGCCCAGGCCCGTTCCCCGAGCGGCGTGAGCAGCGGGAGCACGCGGTCCGGCGCGGCCTGGAGGTGCTGCTCGTAGACCTGGCTCACCCGCTCGGGCGTGTCCGCCGGGGCGGCAGCGAGCGCAACGGTGACGAGTGGAACGACGTTCATGGCGACTTCCTCCTGGGGTCCGGCGAGTCCTGTCCGTCGATCGTCTCGGAGAGCGCGTGGAGCACGGCCTGGAAGCCGCGCAGGTCGCGCTCGGTGAGCCGGGCGAGCGCCCGGTCCTCGAGGCTGGCGAGGTGCTGGTGCACCCGGGCCGCGGTGCGCGCGCCGCCGCGGGTGAGGCGCACCGTGAAGGAGCGACGGTCCTCGGGGCGAACGTCGCGGGTGACGTCACCGCGGGCTTCCAGCCGGTCCAGGTAGCTGGTGAGGGTGGACCGCTTGTGGGCGAACGCCCGGTGGAGCTCGGCCACCGAGCACGGACCGGCCTCGGCGAGGTGGGCCAGGAGATGAGCCTCGCCCTGGGAGAGGCCCAGGGGCGTCTCCGCCGCCTCCAGGTAGAGGCCGATGCGGTGGGTGGTGCGATGGACGAACGGAACCAGCTGCAGGCGTGGCTTCATGCCGGATTCGGATACTACGAATTCGTAATGAATGCCAGCCTGCCCAGGGGATTCGCCTCAGGGGGCCGGCCGGGCTACGCTCGGAGCGCGCGCCCGTGAACGGTCTCTCCTCGCTCGTCCTCCTGAGCACCCTGGTTGCTGGCCCGGCCCCGGCCCCTCCGCCGGAGGACGGCACCTACAAGCAGCTCGAGCTCTTCGCCCGGGTGCTGTCCTACGTGCAGAACAACTACGTGGAGAAGGTGGAGGAGCGGCAGCTGGTCTACGGCGCCATCCGCGGGATGCTGGAGACCCTCGACCCGCACACCGTCTTCATGCCTCCCGAGGTCTTCAAGGAGATGAAGATCGACACCTCGGGCGAGTTCGGCGGCCTGGGGCTGGACGTGGTGAAGCGCGGAGATGCGCTGGTGGTGGTCTCCCCGCTCGACGACACCCCGGCGGCGCGGGCCGGCATCCAGCCGGGCGACGAGATCCTCGCCATCGATGGTGAGAGCACCGTGGGAATGGACGTGGCTCGTGCCTCGGCGAAGATGCGCGGCCCGGCCGGACAGCGGGTGACGCTCACCCTGATGCGGCCGGGCTTCCAGCAGCCGCAGGAGATCGTCCTCCTCCGCGACCACGTGCGCATCGTCTCGGTGCAGGGTGCCCTCTACGGAGGCATCGGCTGGGTGCGGCTCAAGAACTTCCAGGAGCGCACCGATGTGAGCCTCAAGCGCGAGCTGGACCGGCTCCGTGCCGAGAACGGCGGCCGCGAGCTGTCCGGCCTGGTGCTCGACCTCCGCAACAATCCCGGCGGGCTGCTCGACCAGGCGGTGGCGGTCAGCGATCGCTTCCTCCCCGGAAGGCTGACCATCGTCACCACCCGCGGGCGCGCGGGACGGAGCCTCACCGAGGAGAAGAGCCGCGACCCGGGCACCGAGCCCGACTACCCGATGGTGGTGCTGGTGAACGCCGGGAGCGCCTCGGCCTCGGAGGTCGTGGCCGGCGCCCTCCAGGACCACGGGCGCGCGACGGTCCTCGGCACCCAGACCTTCGGCAAGGGCTCGGTGCAGACGGTGATCGAGCTCCAGGACGGCAGCGGGCTCAAGCTCACCATCGCGCGGTACTACACGCCGAGGGGACGAAGCATCCAGGAGCGAGGCATCGAGCCGGACTTCCTCGTGACTGCGGAGGGCACCCCGCGCGAGCTCCGGGAGAAGGACCTCCGCCGGCACTTCCGGAATCCCGACGCGGGGACCGCCGAGACCGTGCGCCGGCTGCCCCCGCAGCCCGCCTGGGACGCCACCCAGAAGGTCGCCGACCTCCAGCTCCGTGCGGCGCTGGATTACCTCCACGCCCACTCCCGGCCCCCGGGACAGAAGGCCGCCACCCGCTGAGCCTGGACGCTGGCGCGCCCCCGCGCGCTTCCGCAGGCGTCCCCCTGGTGCGGGGGGCTGAGCCTGGACGCTGGCGCGCCGGTGTAACGCTCCGGCCCGCCCCCGTACGTCGAGGCGGAGGAACCACACCGACCCATGGGCATCACCAACACCGAGTCCGGCACGCGCGTCGACGAGATCGCCGACGGCGTCTACCGCATCAGCACCCCGACCACCCTCATCCCGGGTGGCTTCACCTTCAACCAGTTCCTCGTCGAGGACGAGTCGCCCCTTCTCTTTCACACCGGCCTGCGAGGAATGTTTCCGCTGGTGCGCGAGGCGGTCGCCCACGTCCTCGGGGACGCCGCGCGGCTCCGCTACCTGTCCTTCTCGCACTGGGAGGCCGACGAGTCCGGGGCGCTCAACGACTGGCTCGAGGTGGCGCCCCGGGCCGAGCCGGTGTGCAGCGTGACCGCGGCCCTGGTCTCGGTGAACGACCAGGCCGATCGGCCGCCCCGCGCGCTGGCCGACGGCGAGGAGCTCTCGCTGGGGCAGCGGGTCGTGCGCTGGGTCGACACCCCCCACCTGCCGCACGGCTGGGAGAGCGGCCTCCTCTTCGAGCCCGGCAGCCGGACGCTCCTCTGCGGTGACCTGTTCACCGCGGGCGGTGCCGACGTGCCGCCGCTGAGCACCGCGGACGTCGTCGGCCCGGCGCTGGCGATGCACGAGACCACCCCCTACCTGGTCCGGGGCCCCCACGTGCGCCCGCTGCTGGAGAAGCTCGCCCGGCTCGAGCCAGGCGTCCTGGGCCTGATGCACGGAAGCTCCTTCCAGGGGGACGGCGGGCGGGCTCTCCTTGCCCTGGCCGATGCTCTCCGGGTCTGACACGGCGCTCCCCGCGCGGTGGTACCGTCTCGGACCGATGAGGGCCGAGGCGTCCGACGCCGCGCTGCTCACTGCAATCGCCGCTGGTGGCGCGGGCCGCCGCGAGGCCGAGCGCGCGCTGTGCCGCCGGTACGCGCCGCGCATCCGGCTCTACGGGCTGCGCCATCTCCGCGACGAGGAACGGGCCCGGGACCTGGTGCAGACCGTGCTCCTCGGTGTCCTCGAGGCCGCTCGCGAGGGACGGGTGCGCGAGCCCGAGCAGTTGGTCCGCTTCGTCCTCGGAACCTGCCGCAATGCGGTCCTGCGCCTCCGGGAGCTGGAGGGCCGTGCGCAACCGGCGACCGACGAGGTGCTGGTCGCTGCCGCCGGGGGTGAGGCGCCGCGTGACCCGGTGAATGCGGCGGTGCTGCTCCGATGTCTGGGATCGCTCGGGGACCGTGCGCGCCGGGTCCTCGAGCTCTCGTTCCACGAGGAGATGGAGAGCGAGGAGGTCGCCACCCGGCTCGCGCTCTCCCGAGGTAACGTTCGTGTCATCCGGCATCGCGCCCTGGCAGCGCTCCGCGCCTGCCTCGACGCTCCGGCCCCGGGGAACGCATGAGCTGCGCCAGGCCACTTTCCTGGGAGACGCTGGTCGACTGGTGGGCCGCCGACCTCGACGAGGCCGCTGCATCGGAAGTCGAGGAGCATCTGCTCGGGTGCGACGTCTGCTCCGCGGTCGCGCGGCGGGTTGCGGCGACGGCGGAGGCGCTCCGCACGATGGTTCCGCCAGTCGTCCGTCCGGAGCGGCTGGCGGAACTGTTCCGCGGCGGTGTCCGCATCCTGGAGAACCCCATCGCCCCCGGCCAGACCTGCGACTTCCACTTCCCGAAGAACGCCGACCTCGCGGTGCACGTGCTCGGAGGACTGGTGCTCGAGCCGGGCGCACCGGTCGAGGTCACCCTTCGCTCGCTCTCCACCGGGGCCGTGCTCGGCCACGTGGAGGACGCTCCCGTCGACCCGCAGCGCGGGGCGGTCTACCTGGCCTGCCAGCGCGACTACGCGCAGCTCGACCACGACCTCGTCGCCGAGGTGCGTGTGGGGAAGGACCGGCCACCAGCGAGGTACACCATCCTCCACCACTTCTGAGCCTGGTCGATGGCGCGTCCCTGCGCGCGTGAGCCTGGATGCGCGGCGCTCCTGCGCCGCTCCGCGAGCCTCCCCCGGGGGAGCTGAGCTGAGCCCTCCGTAGACCGCGCGCTGCCCCGCGCTCTCGCCGAGGAGGTTCCCGTCCGGCCGATGCGGTCGCAAGTTCCCTCAATGACTGACACGATGTGTCAGGCGCCATCCAGGTGTTTGTAAGTGGTCGGAATCGTTTGACACCTCCATGGCACGTCCTTAATCTGCCGCGCCGCCCCGGAACCGGACGCTCGGGCGTGGGGATGAGGGGCAAACGCCAGAGATGACCACCGTCGAGATCGTGTTCCTGGGCGTGTACTTCGCCGTCCTCTGCGTCCTGGCCGTCTACGGGTCGCACCGCTACCGGATGGCGTTCCTGTACTACCGGCACAAGTTCAAGATCCCGACGCCGGACGGCACCCTGAGGCAGCTGCCGCGGGTCACCATCCAGCTCCCGGTCTTCAACGAGATGTACGTGGTGGAGCGCCTCATCGAGGCCGTCTGCCGCATCGAGTACCCGCGCGAGCTCCTGGAGATCCAGGTCCTGGACGACTCCACGGACGAGACCTGCGGGATCGCCCGCGCCGCGGTGGAGCGCCACCGCCGGGCGGGCCAGGACATCACCTACATCCATCGCACCAACCGCCAGGGCTTCAAGGCGGGGGCCCTGGAGAACGGACTGCAGACCGCGAAGGGTGAGTACGTCGCGGTGTTCGACGCGGACTTCGTGCCGGCGCCGGATTTCCTCCAGCGCACCGTGCCCTTCTTCGCCGACCCCAGGGTGGGGATGGTCCAGGTCCGCTGGGGGCACCTGAACCGCGAGTTCTCCATCCTAACCCAGGCCCAGAGCATCTTCCTCGACGGGCACTTCATCATCGAGCACACCGCGCGGAACCGCTCGGGGTGCTTCTTCAACTTCAACGGCACCGCGGGCATCTGGCGGCGCAAGGCGATCGAACTGAGCGGCGGCTGGCAGCACGACACGCTGACCGAAGACACCGACCTGAGTTTTCGCGCGCAGCTAATGGGCTGGAAATTTGTTTACCTGCTCGACGAGGAAGCGCCGGCGGAGATCCCGGTCGAGATCAACGCGTTCAAGGCGCAGCAGCGACGTTGGGCCAAGGGCGTGATGCAGGTCGGTATCAAGCTTTACCCGCGCATCTGGCTGGCGCCGCTTCCGTTTCGCGTGAAGCTGGAAATGTTCTTCCGTCTGACGGGCAACATCAGTTACCCGCTGATGATCGTCGCGAGCTTTTTGCAGTTTCCGCTCTTGCTGGTGCGTTACAACCAGCCGTTCTACCACTTGATGGTGCTCGACCTGCCGTTGTTGTTCTTCTCTTCGATCTCGGTGGTGTTGTTTTATGGCTCGGCGGTTTGGTATCTCGATAAAAAGCGCGCGCCACGACTGTTGCACTTGCCGCTCGTGATGGGCCTCGGCATCGGTCTCGCGTTTTCGAATGCGCGCGCGGTGTTGGAAGCGCTGCTGGGTGTGAAATCGGAATTCGTGCGGACGCCGAAGTATCGTGTGGAAGAGATGACTGACGCGACGTGGAAGCGAAAGCAGTACAAACGCAAACGCGG
>DASROG010000517.1:0-7121 GCA_035646995.1 Myxococcaceae bacterium | reverse complement strand
ACCACCACCCGACGAAAGCCCGAGGCGAGGAGGTTCTTTGCCGCGGCGATGCCGGATGGCCCAGCACCGATGACGCACACCCGCCGCTCGGTGCCCAGGGGCCGGGTGGTGGAGAAGGCGGGGGAGTGGGTCGCTCGCGGCTGCATGCGCTGATCGGGGCTTCCGGTCCCGTCCACGTTCGCACAACCGCGCGGCTGGATGGCAGCGGGAAGCGGGCGGCCGGGCGCCGCGTGCGGAGATTCACCGGGACGTTCTGATAACCTCGCTTGCCGCTTCGGCCCAATGACGTCCCCGCCCATCCGCGACACTTCCCCGCCCGAGGATCGTTCCCGGCACCGCCTGGTCCTCGCCGAGCCGCGACCGCCTCCGCCCGGCCCGCCCTGGAAGACGTGGGTGCGTCGCGGCGGAAGGGTGCTCGCCTACCTCGCGCTGGTGGGAGGCACGGCGGCGGTGTTCGGCTCGCTCATCGTCTACTACGCGTTCAGCGAGGGGCTCCCGGAGATCCCCCGGGTCGCCGCGTGGGCGCCGCCCATCCTCACCGAGGTCCACGCCGACGACCAGGTGCTCTCCGGCGAGTTCTACGACGAGCGCCGGAAGGTCGTTCCCTACGAGCGGATCCCCAAGCGCCTGGTGCAGGCGTTCATCGCCTCCGAGGACGCGAGCTTCTTCGACCATCCGGGCATCGACGCCTTCGGCACGCTGCGCGCGGCGATCAAGACCGTGCTCAAGAAGTCCACCGGAGCGGGCAGCGTGCAGGGTGGCTCGACCCTGACTCAGCAGACCGCCAAGGCTCTGCTCATCTCCTCCGAGGGCTTCGCCAAGGCGACGAAGCGCAGCGGCTCGGCAGGGCTGAAGCGCAAGGCCCGCGAGGCGATCCTCGCTCTTCGCCTGGAGAAGGCGCTGACCAAGGAGGAGATCCTCTACCTCTATCTGAACGGGGTCTACCTCGGGCACCACAGCTACGGGGTGCAGTCGGCGGCCGAGAACTACTTCCGCAAGGACGTGCGCGACCTCACCCTCGCCGAGTCGGCGCTCATCGCCGGCCTGCCGCAGGCCCCGAGCAAGTACTCGCCGTTCCTCAATCCCAGATCGGCGAAGGCCCGCCGCGGCTACGTCCTCGGACAGATGAAGGACAAGGGAATGATCTCCCGCGCCGAGTACGACGCGGCCATGGCCGAGGAGATCCACGTCTACCCCGTGGAGGACGTCTTCCACGAGTTCGCGCCCTACTTCGTCGAGCAGGTCCGCAAGGACGTGGTCCAGCGCTACGGCAACCCGGCCCTGCTCCGGGGCGGGCTCAAGGTCTTCACCACCATGGACTCGGAGAAGCAGCGTGTGGCGCAGGAGGCGATGCTCGTCGGGCTCCTCCAGGTGGACAAGCGGCAAGGCTTCCGCGGACCGGTGATGACCCTCGCCCCCGAGCAGCGAAAGGCCTTCATCGACCGGAGCGAGAAGGCGCTCGAGGGAAAGCCCATCGAGAACAACCGCTACTACGTCGCCCTGGTGAACGCGGTGGACGACACCCGGGTCGACGTGCAGGTGGGCACCCACAAGGGAGTGCTCCCGCTGCTCGGCATGCGCTGGGCCCGGAGGGTGAACCCCGAGGTCTACTACCCCGGGGCGATGCTCACCTCGGCGAGGAAGGTGTTGAAGCCGGGCGACGTCATCGTCGTCCGGGCGGTGGGCCCCAAGGACCTCACCGACGACCGCGAGCAGTACGACCGGAAGCTGTTCGATGCGCTCCCTCAGAACGTGCAGCTCTACCGGCTGGAGCAGGAGCCCGAGCTGCAGGGCGCTCTGGTCTCCATCGATCCCCAGCGGCAGTACCTCTCGGCGATGGTGGGCGGATACGACTTCGACGCCAACGAGTACAACCGCGCCTTCCAGGCCTGCCGCCAGCCGGGGAGCAGCTTCAAGCCGCTGGTGTACTCGGCCGCCCTGGAGAAGCTCGACTGGACCGAGGCCCACGTCATCGTGGACAGCCCCATCGTGGAGAACGACCCCGAGCACCAGGTGCGCTGGAAGCCGGAGAACTACTCCGAGGACTTCCACGGGGACGTGCTCCTGCGCACCGCGCTGGTGAACTCGATGAACATCCCGGCGGTGAAGACCTTCATCGCCGTGGGCATCGAGCCGATGGCCCAGTGGACGAAGAAGCTGGGGCTCAGCACCCCGATGAACCGCGACTTCTCGGCGGCGCTGGGCAGCTCGTGCGTCTACCCCTACGAGCTCGCGCAGGTGTACGCGACGTTCAACCGGCTGGGGACGAAGAAGCCCACCTACGTGCTGCGGAAGATCGAGGACCGCTACGGGCGGATGCTGGAGGACCACACCGCCTTCGACGACCCCTGGGCCTCGCTCACCGACCGCATCGCCGGTGGGTACGCGCGGCTCTACGCCCCCGGCGAGCAGGTGATGGCCCCGCAGACGGCGTGGATCCTCACCGACCTGCTGCGCGGGGTGGTGCGCGAGGGCACGGGAACCCCGGCGCAGCGGCTGGGCAAGCCCGCCGCAGGGAAGACCGGCACCACCAACGACTCGTTCGACGCCTGGTTCGCCGGCTTCACCCGGGACCTCGTGACGGTGGCCTGGGTGGGCTACGACCTGAATCCGCACCCCCTGGCCCGGTTCGAGACCGGCGGTCGGGCTGCGCTCCCCATCTGGGTCAGCTACATGCAGCGGGCGCTCGACGGAAAGCCCCAGCCGGAGTTCGCACCGCCGGAGTGGCTCCAGGACTCGCTGGAGCGGAGGGTCATCGACACCAAGACCGGGAAGATCGCCTCCAACGCGAGTCGCACCGCGGCGGTGATGTGGTTCAAGAAGGGCAGCGCCCCGGACGAGAAGACGCCGCCGAAGGACAGCGTCGACCCGTCGAGGTTCATGACCCTGCCTAACTAGGTCAGGGCGGCCGCAGTCGAGTTCCAGGCCAAGGTGTCGTCAGGCGGGCGATAGTCCGCGAGGTCAGGGCGGCCGCAATTCGATTGGTCAGGGCGCCGCGCTAGGGCGGCCCCCGGACTTGCCCATCACCCGCGCCACCACCGCGTCGGGCACCCAGCGCGCCGCGCGGGTGGCCAGCACCATCGGCCACGGGTAGGCGAACAGCTTCTCGCCGCGGAGAATGGCCCGCCCCATGCGGTCGGCCGCGTCGTCGGCCTCGAGCAAGAACGGCATCTTGAACCGGTTCTTCGCGGTCATCTCGCTCTTCACGAAGCCGGGATTGATGCAGGTGACGTTGACGCCCGCGCTCCTGAGGTCGAGATGGAGGCCGTCGCAGTAGACTTGGAGGAACATCTTGGTCGCGGCGTAGACGCCCATCTTCGGGGTCACCACCCATCCGGCGAGCGAGGAGATCCCCACCAGGTGACCCCGGCCGCGCTCGGCCATGCGCGGGGCGAGGGTGGCGAGCGTCGCCGCCGCGCCGGTGACGTTGACCTGGATCATCCGCTCCACCCGCTCCCAGGTGTCCTTGCGTGGATTGGCCTCCCCGCCCACGCCCGCGTTGGCAATGACCACGTCGAGCCCGCCCTCGGCCTGGCGGTCGACGTCGGGCAGAACCCGGCGAACGGCCGGGATGTCCGAGACGTCGAGAGCGAGCGGGGCGATGGTGCCCGGGCGGGCGGAGGGGTCGGCGGCGAGCGCGTCCAGCAGCTCGGTCCGCCGGGCGGCGGCCCACACCTTCGCCCCCCGGCGGGCGAACCACAGCGCGAGCGCGCGTCCGAGGCCGCTGGAGGCGCCGGTGATCAGAACGTTGCGAGGAGAGTCGTTCACGGGCCGGACTCTGTACCAGCGGTCGCTCGCTCTCCAGCGCTCCGGAACGAACGTGCCTCGGCCGAACGCGCGGGTCGCCCCGGCGATTCTCCGGAGTCCCCTCCGCCGGCGGGCGTCCCGGTGCAGGGAGCGACAGCAAGTCCCGCCGCGTCCGGGCGTTCTCCTCCCGCCACCTCGGGAGGTCCCATGCGCCCCGTCCTCGCCGTCCTGGGAGTGTTCCTCCTCTCCGCGGCCTCTCCGCCGGACGCCGCGGAAGCCCAGGGCCCGCGGATGTTCGAGCGGCTGAAGACGCTGGCCGGCGAGTGGGAGGGCACCTTCGAATGGTCCCAGGGCCGCACAGGCTCCGGCGCGCTCCGGGTGACCTACACCCTGACCGGCGGCGGCTCGGCGCTGGTCGAGAATCTGGTGATGGGCGGCGTGCCGACCATGACCACCGTCTACCATCTCGACGGGAGCGAGCTCCGGATGACGCACTACTGCGCGGCGAGGAATCAGCCGCGGCTCCGCGCGGTCCGCTTCGACGAGGCGCAGGGCTCCGCCGAGTTCACCCTGGTGGACGTCACCGGAGTCGGCCCGAAGAACCCGGGGCATGTCCGGGCGTTCTTCGTCCGGCTCCTCGACGCCGATCGGCTGAACCTTCGCTTCACCTTCGGCGGCGGTCCCGGCCCGGGCGGCGTGGAGAACATCCTCGTCCGGCGGGTTCGGCAGGGCTGAGCCGCCGCCTCACCGGAGCGAGATCTGCCCTGCGGAGCGGAGCGCCCTCCGCGTCCACAGCGCGTAGGCGGGGACTCCGGCGAGCACCAGACCGAGCCCGGCGAGGGTGTTGAGCGGATACGCCCGAGCAGTGGAGAGAACGACCAGCGCCGAGACCAGGACGAACGCGCCGGTGGTGAACGGATGGCCGGGCACCCGGAACCGGACCTGGTCCCCGCCCACCGCGCGGCGGCGAAGGACGAACAACGAGGCCGCCGACAGCCCGAAGAACACCCAGTCCGCCGAGACCACGTAGCCGAGGATCTGCTCGTACCGCCCCGAGAGGGCGACGCCGATGCCCAGCCCCGCCTGGAGCACGATGGCCACCACCGGCGCACGTGTCCGCTCGGAGACCCGGGCCACGCCGGAGAAGAAGACCCCGTCGGAGGCCATGGCGAAGTACACCCGGGGCATCGTCAGCAGCGAGTGGCCGAGGAAGCCGAGGGTGGACACGGCGATGCCGAGGGCGATGAAGGTCGCGCCCCGAGGGCCGAGGATGGCGCCCATCAGGGTCGAGGCGGGCGTGCCGGTCGCGGCGAGCCCCGCCGGCCCGAGGCCGCGCAGGTACACCCAGTTCGCGCCCAGGTAGAGGACGACCACGCAGAGGACCCCGGCCACGAGCGCCCGGGGGAGGTTGCGCCGGGGCTCGCGCACCTCGGCAGCGACGAAGTTCGCCGCCTGCCAGCCGCCGTAGGCGAAGAGGACCGGCACCATCGCCGCCCCGAAGGCGAGCAGCCCGTCCGGCCCGGCGGCGGGTCCCGGAGCGGGCGGACGGTGGAGCAGGAGCCCGAGGACCACCAGCGCCAGGAGCACGCCGACCTTCAGGACCATCAGCGCTCCCTGCACCAGGCTCCCACTCTTCACCCCGAGGCAGTTTACGGACGCCAGGGCGACGAGCGTGAGGACCGCCACCGTCTTCTCGTCGAGCGGGGCGCCGGTGAGCTCGACGGCGTAGCGACCGAAGGTCATCGCCACCGCCGCGGTCCCGCCGGCGTTGATGACCACCAGGAGCGCCCAGCCGTAGAGGAAGCCCACCAGCGGGTGGAACGCCTCGCGCAGGTAGGCGTACTGCCCGCCCACCTTCGGCATCCGCTCGGCGAGCTCGGCGTAGACGAAGGCGCCCACCAGCGCGACGGCGCCGCCGGCCACCCAGGCACCGAGGATGAGCGGCGGGGAGTGCACGTGCCGGGCGACGACCGACGGGTTGATGAAGATCCCCGAGCCGACGATGCCGCCCATCACGACGAGCGTGGCCTCGACCAGGCCGAGGCGGGGCAACAGCTCAGCGGTCGACGGCCGCGTCACGATTGGACGGAGCGTACCCCGCGCTCAGAGCTTCCAGAACGGCTTCAGCGCCTCCCGGCTCGCCTCGATGGCGCGCATGGCCTCCCGGCTCGCCCCGCGAGGGAAGTCGTCCCGGCGCCCGCCCATCACCTCGAGGCAGGCGTGCACGCTCCGCGGGAGCCCGATCAGGGAGTACCCACCCTCGAGCAGCAGCACCAGGCGCCCCCCGGCGACCTCCTCGGCCAGGGCCTTCATCGCGCTGCACATCGCGGCGAAGCCCCGCTCGGTGGCCAGCATCCCGCCCAGCGGGTCGTCCTCGTGGGCGTCGAACCCTGCGGAGACGATGACCACGTGGGGCCGGAAGGCCTGGGCGATGGGGAGGAACACCTCGTGGAAGGCGGCCCCGAGGTCGGCGTCCGTCCGGCCGGCGGGGAAGGGCACGTTCACGGTGTAGCCCGCGCCGGCCCGCTCACCCGTCTCGTGGGAGGCGCCGGTGCCCGGGTAGAACGGGTACTGGTGCACCGACTGGTAGAGCACGTCGCCCCGCTCCCAGAAGGCCGCCTGCGTCCCGTTCCCGTGATGCACGTCCCAGTCGAGGATGAGCACCCGCGCCGCGCCCAGCGCCCGCGCCGCCTCCGCGGCCAGCGCGGCGTTGTTGAGGAAGCAGAACCCCATCATCCGGTTCGGCTCGGCGTGGTGACCCGGGGGCCGCACCAGGGCGAACGCCGTCCGGTGCGTGCCGCCGAGCACTGCCTCCACCGCCTCGATCGCCGCACCCGCGGCCGCCAGCGCCGCGTCGTGGGTGGCGGGCGAGGCGAAGGTGTCGACGTCGATGGCCACGTGTGTGCCGGCCAGCCCGCCGAACTCCTCCAGCAGCTCCGGCTCGTGCACCCGCGAGATCTCCTCGGGCCGCGCCAGCCGGGGGGCCCGGAACTCGAGAGCGGGAAGCCGGTGCTGCTCGAGGTACTCGAGTGTGCGGGATAGCCGCAGCGGCGACTCCGGGTGCCCGCGCCCCGGCTGGTGCTGGAGGAACAGGGGGTGGGTGAGAACCAGGACGGGCGAGGACACGGGGCAGGAGCCCGGAATGTAGCGCACCGCGCCGGCCCGAGCCCTCCGGGCGCAACGAGCCGCCCGCCGGGCCGGTCCGGGAGAGTACAGTCCGGCTCATCCGTGGTGCGGTGGCTCCGACAACTCGGGCTGCGCAACGCGCTGTTCGGCGTCTCCAGCCTGTCGCTCCTGGCCGTGCTGGCGGCCATCTGGCTGTACGTCTCTCACGACGCCAGCCTGCTCGCCGCCATCCACCGCGGAGACGAGGC
>DASROG010000516.1:0-5814 GCA_035646995.1 Myxococcaceae bacterium | reverse complement strand
ACACCTTGCCCCCGCGCCGCTCCACCTCCTCCTTCGCCTGCTCACGGGTGAGGCCGGCCAGGGTCCCGGTGAGGACCACCGTCCTGCCAGCGAAGGGCCCCCGCGAGGTGTCCTCGGGGGGCTGGGGGCTCACCCCTGCGGCGAGCAGCGCCTCGACCCCCTCGCGGTTCTGGGGCGAGGAGAAGAACCCGGCGATGACCTTGGCCATCTCGGGACCCACGTCCTTGACCCGGGTCAGGGCATCGGCGTCGGCCTCGTACATCGCACGGACGTCGCGGAAGTGGTCGGCGAGAGCGCGCGCGGTGGCGTCGCCGACGTGGCGGATGCCGAGCGCGTACAGGAAGCGGCGGAGCGGAGGATTCTTGCTGCGCTCGAGGGCCTCGAGGAAGTTCTGCGCGCTCTTCTCTCCCATCCGCTCCAGGCCGGTGAGGGTGGCGAGGTTCAGCCGGTAGAGGTCGGCGGCGCGCTTCACCAGGCCCGACTCCACCAGCTGGGCCGCGAGCTTGTCGCCCAGGCCCTCGATGTCCATCCCCCCGCGGCTTGCGAAGTGCTGGAGCCGGGCCTGGAGCTGCGCCGGGCAGTCGAGGCCGGTGCAGCGGAGGATGGCCCCGTCCTCGTCCATCACCGCCGCCGCGCCGCACACCGGGCAGTGGTCGGGGAAGACGTACTCCTTCTCGGCCCCGGTGCGGACTGAGTCGATGACCTTGACGATCTCCGGAATCACGTCCCCGGCGCGGCGGACGAACACCTGGTCGCCCACCCGGACGTCCTTCCGCTTCAGCTCCAGCGGGTTGTGGAGGGTGGCCCGAGCGACGGTCACCCCGCCCACCTGCACCGGGGTGAGGAACGCCACCGGGGTGAGCGCGCCGGTCCGCCCCACGTTTACCTCGATGGCCTCCACCTTCGTCCGCGCCTCCTCGGGGGGGAACTTGTAGGCGATGGCCCAGCGCGGGCTCTTGCTGACCTGCCCCAGCCGGCGGCGAGCGTCCTCGCCATCCAGCTTCACCACCATCCCGTCCACCTCGTAGGCCAGCGCGTGCCGGCGGGAGAGGAACTCGGCGTGGCTCCTCCGCACCCCCTCGAGCCCGGTCACGGTGCGGTTCTCCGGGTTGACCGGGAAGCCGATCGCCTCGAGCCAGGCCAGCTTCGCCGAGTGCCGCTCGAAGGGCGCCGTGCCGGCCTCCTCGCCCCAGCCGCCCATCTCGTAGGCGAAGAAGGAGAGAGGGCGTGAGGCGGTGACGGCCGGGTCCAGCTGGCGGAGCGAGCCGGCGGCGGTGTTGCGCGGGTTCACGTACAGCGGCTCGCCCTCCTGCTCCCGGCGGGCGTTGAGGCGGGCGAAGTCAGCCCGGCGGAGGAACACCTCGCCCCGCACCTCCACCCGGGGAGGGAGGGCCGGACCCCGCCCCGGCTTCCGGAGCGCGAGCGGCACCACCCGGATGGTGCGGAGATTGGCGGTGACGTCCTCACCCACCGAGCCGTCTCCGCGGGTGGCGCCCTCCACCAGCTGCCCGTGAACGTAGACCAGCTCTACCGCCAGCCCGTCGAGCTTGGGCTCGCACACGTAGGGAACGTCCTCCGGTCCGAGCACCCGGTGCACCCGGGCGTCGAACTCCGCCAGCTCCTCGTCGGTGAAGGCGTTGGAGAGGCTCAGCATCGGCACGCGATGGGTGACCGGGCGGAACTTCTCGGAGGGGGCCCCGGCCACCCGCGCGGTGGGGGAGTCCGGGGTCTTCAGCGCGGGGAACTCGGTCTCCAGGGCCTGGAGCTCACGGACCAGCGCGTCGTACTCGGCGTCGGTCACCTCCGGGTCGTCCAGGACGTAGTAGCGGTGGTCGGCCCTGGCGAGCTGCACCTTCAGCTGCTCGGCTCGGGCTCGGGCGGTGTCGGCGTCCACGGGTGAGGGTCGAGGGGTGCGCACCCCGCTCCAGGTCTTCTTGACACTGGGGAGGTCGGTCAATAACGTCCTTCTCACCCGTGGGTGACGTGGAAGTCCACCGCCGCGGGCCCTCCAACTCCGCACCGGCCACCGCATTCTGAAGAGAGCGCCTCCTGCTGCTGTCGGGGCGCCGAGCGGCTGCCGGGTCGGAAGAAGTCCCCCGCTCCTCTCTCCGTGGCCGGGGGTGCACTTTCCCATGCGCAAAGCCCGATCCAGCAAAGAGAAGCCCGCGGACCTCGAGGTCGCCTCCGAGGAGTCCACCGAGTCCGCCCCCCGCCGCAAGGGAGCACGCCGCCGGCGTGAGCCCGAGCCGACCGACGGGGAGACCAACGGGATGTCCGAGGAGGGGCAGACCCCCCTCCGTCCGGTGCTCACCGCCATCTCCCGGCCGGTCCGCGACGACGACCTGAACGCCGTCCCCGAGGACCCATCCGCGCCGCCGGTCATGGCCGAGCGGCCTGAGACGGGTCTCGAGCCGGGACCCTCGGTGGTGACCGGCCCCGACGGCACTCCGATGCAGGTCCTCAGCCTCAACGACCTGAAGCGGATGAAGATCACCGAGCTCTCACACATGGCTCAGGACTTCGGCGTCGAGGGGACGCAGGGGCTGAAGAAGCAGGACCTCATCTTCGCCCTGCTCTCGGGCATCGCGGACAAGAAGTTCGAGGTGCACGCCGAGGGCGTGCTGGAGCTCCAGTCCGACGGCTTCGGATTCCTCCGGAGCTCGGACAGCGACTACCAGCCCAGCCCCGACGACATCTACGTCAGCCCGAGCCAGGTGCGACGGTTCAATCTCCGTCCCGGCGACACGGTCTACGGCCCCATCCGCCAGCCGCGGGAGGGCGAGCGCTTCTTCGCGCTGCAGAAGGTCGACAAGGTCAACTTCGTCGACCCCGGGAGCAACGAGGCGCGGGAGCGGATCCTCTTCGACAACCTCACTCCGCTCTACCCCACGCGGAAGCTGAACCTCGAGTTCGACGGGTCGGAGATGACGACCCGCATCATCGACCTCTTCACCCCCATCGGGCTCGGGCAGCGCTGCCTCATCGTCGCTCCTCCGAAGGCGGGCAAGACGGTCCTCCTCCAGAACATCGCCCACGCCATCGCCCAGAACCACCCGGACATCTTCCTCATCGTGCTGCTCGTGGACGAGCGGCCCGAGGAGGTGACCGACATGGAGCGCAACGTCCGGGGCGAGGTGGTGAGCAGCACCTTCGACGAGCCGGCCACCCGTCACGTCCAGGTGGCGGAGATGGTGATCGACAAGGCCAAGCGCCTGGTCGAGCAGAAGCACGACGTGTGCATCCTGCTCGACTCCATCACCCGTCTGGCGCGGGCCTACAACACCGTGGTCCCGCCCTCGGGGAAGATCCTCTCCGGTGGCGTGGACTCCAACGCGCTCCACAAGCCGAAGCGGTTCTTCGGCGCGGCCCGGAACATCGAGGAGGGCGGGAGCCTGACCATCATCGGCACCGCGCTCATCGACACCGGGAGCCGCATGGACGAGGTCATCTTCGAGGAGTTCAAGGGCACCGGAAACTCGGAGATCGTCCTCGACCGAAAGCTGATGGAGAAGCGCATCTTCCCCTGTCTGGACATCAACAAGTCCGGGACGCGGAAGGAGGAGCTTCTGTTGCGGCCGGAGGACCTCATCCGGGTCACCGCGCTCCGACAAGTGTTGCACCCCTTCACGCCCATCGACGCGATGGAGTTCGTTCTCAAGCACATGCGGCCGACCAAATCGAACGCGGACTTCCTCGGCTCGATGAACCGATGAAGATTCCTGGGCGCCGCCCGTCACAGGGGGACGACAGGAGGTCGTGCGGTCGATGAAGCGGACTATCTGGTCACTGCTCGCCGGGGGGCTGCTGGTGCTCGCCGCCTGCGGGCCCATGGACGACGGTGGTGGCGGCGTTGTGGGCGACGTCTGCAACCCGAACTCGGCCAGCGAGTGCGTGTCGAACGGCTGCTGCGGCCGGGGGACCGCCGCGGTGAACGTGAGCCGCGCGCCGGACTGCTCGATGGTCACCTGTTCCCCGAACGACCCAGATCCCACCAACCAGACCGTGAACAACGGCTGCGGTCTGCCGTTCTGCGACAGCTCCGGTCACTGCGCCGTGGCGACGCGCTGCTGAGCGCCGCCAGGGCTCGGCGCACCCACGACCGGGCGACCCGGTCAGGTTCCCTGCAGGTCCATCGGGACGGGCTGTGCCTTGCGGCGCAGGAACTCGAAGCACGCCACCACGACCGCGGCGACCGGAACCGCGAACAGCGCGCCCAGTAGCCCGTAGCTGCGCTCGCCAGCGATGAGCGCGAACACCACCACCACCGGGTGCATCCGTGCCGCGTTGCCCATGATCTTCGGATTGAGGAAGTACGCCTCGAGCGCGTGGATGCCGATGATCCAGAACAGCATCCCGAAGCCGGCACGCCAGCTCTGGGCGAGGGACATGATGACGATGGGCACCGAGCTGATGATCGTCCCGAAGATCGGGATGAGGCTGAAGAAGGTGGCCACCGTCGCCAGGAGGAAGGCGAACTTCACCCCGAAGAGCACCAGCCCGACGAAGGTCAGCACTCCGTTGACGATGCAGATGGTGACCTGCCCCCGCACCACGCCCGCCAGCCCGCGGTCGATGCGGCGGACGAGCGCCGAGGCGTCGCTGGCCCACTCGGGCGGGACCAGCGAGCGGAAGTAGGCACGGATGCCCGCGGCGTCGATGGAGATGAAGGCCGCCACCATCAGCATCAGGAAGAGGGTGAAGACGCCCTTCAACACCCCGGTCACCAGCTCGCGGGTGAAGTTCACCAGCCGGGTGACGTTTGCGGTGGCGATGCTGGAGAACCGGCCGGCGGCGTCGTGGATCAGCCGCTCGAGGTCCATCGACAGGCTCCAGCTCGGGCGCCCGGTATAGGCCTCGGCGGCGTCCGCCCCCTCCAGCGAGCGGGAGGAGAGGGCCACCGGGACTCCGTGCGAGTTCATCCAGTCCTCCATCTGCTGGGCGATCTCCTGCACCCGCTCGGGGGTGAGGGAGCGGGCGAAGGAGAAGGCGTTGGAGGAGATGCGCGCCAGCTCCCGGTACAGCTGGGGGACGATGGCGATGAGGAACAGATAGATGAGCAGGAAGAAGACGGCGTAGATGAGGAGGATCGCCACCCACCGCGGGATGGCCCGCCCGAACACCCTCTGGCCGGTGAGCCACTGGAGGATTGGCGCCACCAGGTAGGCGATGAGCGCCGAGCCGGCGAACGGGAGGATGGCCGCCGGGAAGAGGATGGGCAGCACGGCCAGCGTCACCCAGAGGAGCACGAGGACGGTGGCTCGGCGGCGGAAGGGAAGTGGCTGTGCGTCCGGCATCCGGCGCGGGCACGCTTGCCACAGGGTTGCCGGCCGTTCAATGCCGGAGCGACCGGCGCCCCCGGGGACGCCTTCCCCCTGGCGACCCGGACGCGTCGGGAGTACCTCCCTGCCATGGCGGACGGACGGCTGTGGATCGACGGCGCCTGGGTGGCGGGGGAGCACCAGGCGGAGGTGCGTGCCCCCTGGGACGGGCGGTTGATCCGGCGGGTGGCCCAGGCCTCGGCGGCGCAGGCGGAGCAGGCGCTGGCGGTGGCCTCCGGCGCCCGGGAGCGGCTCCAGCAGCAGAGCACCGGGAAGCGGCGCGAGGTCCTGGAGGACATCGTGGCCGGGCTCCGGGCGCGGGCCGAGGAGATGGCGCAGACCATCTGCCACGAGGCGGGGAAACCCATCACCCTCGCCCGGGCGGAGGTGCGACGGGCGATCGAGGTCTTCCGGCTCGCGGCCGCCGAGCTGACCCGCTTCGGGGGCTCGACCGTTCCGGTGGACATGGACGCCGGGACCGAGGGGGTGGAGGCCG
>DASROG010000515.1:0-5085 GCA_035646995.1 Myxococcaceae bacterium | reverse complement strand
CCCCTTCAACTTCCCGCTCAACCTCGGGGCGCACAAGGTGGCTCCGGCGCTGGCGGTGGGCGCGCCCATCATCGTGAAGCCTCCCCCGCAAGCTCCCGGCGCCCAGCTCCTCCTCGCGGAGATCGCTCAGCAGGCCGGGGCGGACCCCGCCGCCTTCCAGGTGGTCACCTGCGACAACACCATCGCCGAGCGGCTGGCGACCGACCCGCGGGTTCGCGTCCTCTCCTTCACCGGGAGCGCTGGGGTGGGGTGGGCGCTGAAGCAGAAGGCCCCCGGACAGGTGCTGCTGGAGCTGGGTGGAAATGCCGCGGCGCTGGTCGCCGCCGACGCCGACCTGGACTGGGCCGCGGAGCGGTGCGTGTCCGCCGGCTTCGGTTACGCCGGACAGGTGTGCATCAAGGTTCAGCGGATCTTCGTGGAGGCGCCGGTGCACGCCGCCTTCCTGGACAAGCTGCTGGCGCGGGCGAAGCAGGTCCCCACCGGAGATCCGGCGAACGAGCGCACCGTGTGCGGCCCGGTCATCGACGACCGCTCGGCGGCCCGCATCACCGAGTGGGTGGACGAGGCGGTGGCCGGCGGGGCGCGCGTGCTCACCGGGCACCGGCGCGAGGGGCGGCTGCTCCAGCCCACGGTGCTCGCCGACGTGCCGGAGCAGTCCAGGGCGGCGCGCGAGGAGATCTTCGGCCCGGTGGTCACCCTGGGGCAGGTGAGTGACTGGGAGGCGGGACTCCGCGCGGTGAACTCCGGGCAATACGGGCTCCAGGCCGGGGTCTTCACCCGAGACCTGCGTCGGGCCCGCGAGGCGTTCCACCGGCTGGAGGTGGGCGGGGTCATCGTGAACGACGCCCCCAACCTCCGGAGCGACAACATGCCCTACGGCGGGGTGAAGCGGAGCGGGCTCGGCCGCGAGGGCGTGCGCTACGCCATGGACGAGCTGACCGAGGAGCGGGTGCTGGTCACCCGGCTGCGCTGAGGCACGTCATGGCCGTGTACCGCTGTCCGTCGTGTGGCGCGTTCAACCGGGTGGGAGCGGGCACCGGGACACCGGTCTGCGGCCGGTGCAAGAAGCCTCTCCCCACCGACGGCGCCCCGCAGGACGTGAACGCCGAGGAGCTCGAGCGCGCCCTCGCCTCCTCGCCGGTGCCGGTGCTGGTCGACTTCTGGGCGCCGTGGTGCGCGCCGTGCCGCGTCGCCGCTCCCCTCTTCGATCAGGTGGCCCGCCGGCTCGAGGGCGCGGCGATCGTGCTCAAGGTCGACACCGAGGCGAACCCCGAGGCCGGGGCGAAGTACCAGATCCGCGCCATCCCCACCGCGATCCTCTTCCGCGGCGGGCGTGAGCAGGAGCGGCGGATGGGCGTACAGCCGGCGCCGTCGCTCGAGGCGTGGCTGCGCAGCGCGGCCGAGCAGCCGGCCCGGGCGTCCTGAGCGCTGGAAACTCGGGTGGAGACCCAAAGTGGGAGGAGCTACTTCTTCCCGCCCGGCTTGGTCGCAGAATCGGAGATCGCGTCCCACTTCCCGCGCAGGTCGATGGCCTGGACGCACTCGGCCTCGCACCGGACCGAGTGGACCTTCCCGCACCCTCGTTCGATGTTGGGCGACGAGACGCGGGCCCGGCCCGAGCCCTCAGTACGCGATTCAGGTGCTGGGAGGACCCGGTCGCGACGAGCCCTGCAGCGGCGCTCCGAGCAGCGGACCGAGGAGGCAGACGTTGAGAAGGCCGGTGACGATCGGCACCACACCGGCAGCGGCCAGCAACGTCCCGCCCACTCCCTCGACCACGCTCAGCCCCAGGTAGATGAGCAACGCGCCAACCGCGACCCGCAGGCCGCGACCGAGCGGGCGAGCCATCCATGCGGCAAAAGCCATCGTCGTACCTCCGGACGAACGTTCCGGGCGGTGAGAGCCAGGACACCCCGGCCACGGTTCGCGGCGCCCGCGGAAAATGGGTGGGGAGCCGGCTAAGCTCCGGGGGATGGCCCGGAGCGACGACGAGCTGCTGGAGGCGGCGCGAGCCGGCGACGATGGAGCGCTCGAGGCTCTCCTCGCGCGGCACGAGCAGAAGGTCTTCCGCTTCGGGCTCCGGATGTGCGGCAACGAGGAGGACGCGCGCGACGTCCTTCAAGAGACGCTGCTCGCCGCGTTCAGGGGCGTGCGCCAGTTCCGCGGCGAGGCCCAGCTTTCGACCTGGCTGTACCAGGTGGCGCGCAGCTTCTGCACCAAGGCCCGCCGGCGGGCGGCGGGCGAGCCTGAGCGGCACGAGCCCCTCGAGGCGGCGGCGCGCGCGGTGAGCGCTCCGGTCTCCGGGCCCGACGATCGCGCGCACGCCCGCGAGATGGCGCGGGTGCTCCAGGAGGCGCTGCTCGCGCTCCCCCAGTCGCAGCGGGAGGTGGTGCTCCTCCGCGATGTGGAGGGGCTGAGCGCGGAGGAGGCAGCGCGGGTGGTGGGCATCGAGGTCCCCGCGCTGAAGAGCCGGCTCCACCGGGCCCGCCTGGCGATGCAGGAGCGGATCGGCGCGTTGCTCGGCGTGGAGAGCGGCCCCGGCGCCGGCTGCCCGGAGCTCGCCCGCGAGCTCCTTTCCAGGGACGAGGACCAGCTGGACCAGGCGGCCTGTGCCCGGCTGGAAGCGCATCTGGAGGTCTGTCCGCGCTGCGGTCCGGCCTGCGAGGAGCTGAAGCGGTCGGTCTCGCTGTGCCGGGCGCTCCCGGAGGGCGGGGTGCCGGTGGAGGTCCGGGCCCGGGTGCGGACCGCGCTGCGCGACGCGGTGCACGGCTGAACCGTACCAGCCTGCTCCTCCCGGAGCCGGCGCGCATACCCACTCCCCCGGTTGGACCAACGGTCCAGGCCCTCCGGGCTGGAAACCTTCTCTGTCCCGGGCGTAAGCGTTGTGGAAGTCAGGGAGGCATCGAGACGTGGAGACCGCGGTGATGGAGTCGAGGACGTCTTCCGGGCGCGCCGGCACCCGCGCGGCGCGCACCATTCCGGAACTTCTCCTGGAACGGGTGGCCGCGACGCCCGCCGCCACTGCGTTCCTCGAGCCGCAGGGAGAGGGGTGGAGCCCGGTGAGCTGGCAACAGCTCGGAGACCGGGTGCGTGCGGCGGCGTCCGGGGTCCGGGCCCTCGGCCTGCGTCCGGGCGACCGGTGCGCGCTGCTCTCCGGCACGCGCCTCGAGTGGATCGTCGCGGATCTGGCCACCCTCTGTTCCGGCGGGGCCACCACCACCATCTATCCATCGAGCACTGCCGAGGACAGCGCGTTCATCATCGACGACTCCGCGGCGGTCCTGGTATTCGCCGAGAACGGGGAGCAGGTCCGGAAGCTCGCCAGCCGGCGGGACGCCCTGGGCACCGTGAAGCGGGTCATCGTCTTCGACGGGGCGCCGAGCGCCGATGGATGGGTGATCACCCTCGACCAGCTGATGCAGCTGGGACGGGAGTCCGACGCGCGCGACCCCGCCGCCCACGAGCGCACCGCGCGCTCGGTCCGCCCCAGCGATCTGGCCACCCTCATCTACACCTCCGGGACCACCGGGCGGATGAAGGGAGTGGAGCTCCTCCACGACGGGTGGATCTACGAGGCCGAGGCCATCGACACGCTGGGGCTCCTGACCCCCGAGGACGTGCAGTACCTCTGGCTTCCCCTGGCGCACATCTTCGGGAAGGTGCTCGAGGTGGCGCAGCTCCGCATCGGCTTCGTGACCGCGATCGACGGCCGGGTGGAGAGGCTGGTGGACAACCTGCCGCGGGTAAAGCCCACCTTCATCGCCGCAGTGCCGCGCATCTTCGAGAAGATCTACAACCGGGTGATCGGCGTGGCGAAGGAGACGGGTGGCGTCACCTACGCCATCTTCAAGTGGGCATTCGGAGTCGGGGCGGAGGTCTCCCGGCTGCGCCTGGCCGGAAGGGCGCCCGGGGGGCTCCTGGCGCTGAAGCATGCCGTCGCCTCCCGGCTGGTCTTCTCCAAGCTGCAGGCCCGCTTCGGCGGGCGGCTGCGTTTCTTCGTCTCTGGAAGCGCGCCCCTGTCACGCACCATCGCCGAGTTCTTCCATGCCGCCGACGTGCTGATCCTCGAGGGCTACGGCTTGACCGAGAGCAGCGCTGCCACCTGCGTGAACCTTCCCCGCCGCTACCGGTTCGGAACGGTGGGTCCGCCTCTCCCCGGGACCGAGCTGAAGATCGCCGAGGACGGCGAGGTCCTCATCCGGGGACGGGGGGTGATGCGCGGCTACCACGGGCTGCCCGAGCTCACGGCTGAGGCGCTGGACTCCGAGGGCTGGCTGCATACCGGAGACCTCGGTCACCTGGAGGACGGATTCCTCGCCATCACCGGCCGGAAGAAGGACCTCCTCAAGACTTCGCAGGGGAAGTACGTGGTGCCCTCCGACCTGGAGCTGAGGCTCAAGGTGACCTGCCCGCTGGTGAGCCAGGTCCTGGTGCACGGGAACAACCGACACTTCGTCTCCGCCTTGATCTCGATGGACCCCGAGTCCATCCGCGCCTGGGCCGTGAGCCGGGAGATGAAGGAAACGAGCTACGAGGACCTGGTGCGCTCGCCCGAGGTTTTCGGGCTGGTCCAGGAGTGCGTGACGGTGCTCAATGCCCAGCTCCCGAGCTTCGCGAGCATCAAACGGTTCGTCATCCTTCCCCAGGACCTGACGGTCGAGAGCGGAGACCTCACGCCGAGCATGAAGCTCAAGCGGCAGCTCGTGGAGCAGAAGTACCGCGCGCTGCTCGACGAGCTCTACAGGGACGCGGTGGCCCAGCTCTAGCCCGGGCGCACTCCCGCGAATCCTTCCTGGCCGGGTCTGGCTCTCAGGGCTCGACCGAAGGAGAACACGCGTGAAGAACACCCCTGAGCCGCCGGCGAGGCTGCTCGACTGGCGCCTGGGCGGGATCCTCCTGGGGCTGCTGATGACCGCGGCCATCGGGCTGCTCCGCCCCATCGGCGTGTCCACGAGCTACTGCACCACCTGGGGGATGGCGCTGGACCGCGTCGCCCCCCGCTGGACGGCCGCCCAGCCCTACTTCAAGGTGGTGGGCACCGCGGTGAGCGGCGAGGTGATGCTGGTGCTGGGGCTGATCGTGGGG
>DASROG010000514.1:0-4253 GCA_035646995.1 Myxococcaceae bacterium | reverse complement strand
CTCGTGCGCCACCCCGGCGGCGAGCCGTCCCACCGTCGCCAGCCGCTCGCTGGCGACCAGCTCGGCCTGGGCCCGGGTGAGACGCTCGTTGGCCGCGGCGAGCTCGGTGAGCTGCGCCCCGGTGAGGGCGCGCTCGGCCTGCAGCGCGGCGGCGGTCCTCCGGAGGCTGGCCTGGAACCGGCTGAGCAGCGGGCCTCCGCTCCCCTCCTCCGGGGCCCAGTCGAGCCGCTCCAGGCCTTGCATCTCCCGCTCCACCGCGCCCAGCGGCCGCGCCACGGTGAAGTAGAGCACCCCGAAGGCGACCAGCACGATGATGAGCAGATCCAGGCCGAGGTAGAGGGGCAGGAACTCCTGCGCGGTCTCCAGCACGTGCCGGGACGGGCTCCCGGCCGGCGCGGCGGCCCGGAGCGCCTCCACCAGGCGCAGCATGACCGGCTGGAACGACAGCCAGGTGATACCGGTGGCGAGCACCGCGAGCAGGAAGGCGATCGCCGCGATCCGGAGCTTCATGGCGGCACCCACGGCTGACCGGTGACCAGCGCCACCAGGGGCGAGGGGAAGGACTCGGCAAGCCACGGGCCGAGCAGGGCAATCTCCAGCGCGGCCAGGCCGAGCCAGGGCCCGTAGGGGAGCGCGGTCGCCTCCGGCTCCCAGCCGTCCTCGGTGGCCGGGGCACCGGGAGGCGGCGGCTCGGAGCCGGCGCGGCCCTGCACCAGGAGGAGCGTCGTTCCCACCACCGCGCCCTGCACCGCGCTGAGGAGCAGGACGCCGAAGAGCGGGCGCCACCCGAGGTAGCTCCCCACGAGGAGCATGAGCCACTTGTCGCCCGCGCCGAGCGCCTCGGTCGGGTCCGGCTCGGGCTCGGGCGGCGCCTCTCCTCGCGCCCGGGCGACGGCCGCCCGGAGCCGCCGGAGCAGCGGGCGGATCACCTTCACCACCAGGACGAGGGCCACGCGCTCCAGGGCCCAGAAGACGAGGAAGCCTGCGGCGGCGCCGATCGCGCACTCCACGAACAGCGGGAGCCCCAGCGGCAGCGCGCTCAGCAGCCCCGCCGCCGTCCCCAGCAAGGTGACGCCGACGGGGACGATCCAGTGCTCGAGGTCGATGAGCGCCAGCGGCACGATGAACCCGACCAGGAGCAAGGTCCGGACGAGCTCCCAGCTCCAGCCGAACGCCCAGCCGGCGGCGACGAACAGCAACCCGGTCAGCAGCTCCACCGCCGGGTAGCGGACGGAGATGGGCGCCTTGCAGCTCCGGCAGCGGGCGCGGAGCGCCACCCAGGAGAGGAGGGGCAGGTTCTCGTACCAGGAGAGGACGTGCCCGCAGCGGGGACAGCGCGAGCGCGGACGGATGATGGACTGCCCGTGAGGAACTCGGGCGATGACCACGTTGAGGAAGCTCCCCACCACCAGGCCCAGGACGGCCAGCAAGAGACCTGCAAGCCAGCGCGGGGCCAGGATCGTGGCTTCCTCGGGGAGCCCCTCAGCGGAAGTCCCGGCGACCGAAGATGATCACCGCACCCATGAGGGCCGCGCTCGCGTAGGCCAGCGCGAAGGTGACCACGGTCGCCAGGGCAGCTCCGCTGATCGTGAGGTCGTAGGTCGCCTGATACTTCAAGTTGAAACGTTCGAGGTTGGGGAGGAGGTAGTAGATGGTCTCGCCGGCGATCCGGCCGACTGCCGAGTCCGCCTTCCGCGCCGCCCGGAGGAATTCCGGCGAGAGGTGGCCGGAGATGTAGACCGCCGCGCAGATGAACGCCGAGACGAAGGAGGTGGTGAAGCTCGAGCAGAGCACGGCGATCGCACCGAGGACCACCACCTCCAGAAGAATCCCGAAGAAGCCCAGGAAGATGCCGGCGCGAATTTCGGTCTTGTACCCCTTCATCACCAGCAGCAGGCCGACGAACATGATCGTCGAGGTGGCGAGGATGATGGTCAGCAGACCGAGGTACTTGCCCAGGATGTAGCCGAAGCGGCTGATGGGCTTGGCGAGCACGGTGTAGATGCTCTTCCGGTCGATCTCCCTGTTGATGATCCCCACCCCGGTGAAGATGGTGAGCGCCAGCGCGAAGACGTTGATCGCCGCCAGGCCGACGTCCTTGAGGACGCGGTCCATGGTGGTGGAGGTCACCTCGGTGAAGACGACCGCGTTGAGGATGACGATCAGGGCGAACAGGAAGACCGAGTAGAAGACGCGGTTGCGCCGCGCCTCGGTCAGCGTCTGGTTGGCGATGGTCAGGACGTATCCCACGTTCGGCTCCTCAGGCCGCAGCCCGGTCCTGGTCGATCATGCGGACCACGAGATCTTCCAGTGTCTCCCGTCTCGGGTTCACGCTGATGATTCGCCCGCGCTGCTCGAGGATCCCGGAGAGCACGGTTCGCAGCCGGTCCTCGGAGTCGACGGTGAAGAGGCGAAGCCCCTGGGCCGCCGGTGTCTCCTGCGCGGACGGGACGGAAAAGGACGGCGGAAGCTCGGAGACGAGGATCTCGGTGGAGGTTGCATCACCCTTGCTGAGCAGCTCCTGGACGCTGCCCTCGGCCACGAGCCGGCCGCGATTCACCAGGCCGATGCGGTCGCAGATGATCTCCACGTCGGGAATGATGTGGGTGGAGAAGAAGACCGTCTTCCCCTCCCGGCCGAGCTCCAGGATGAGGTCACGGATCTCGGCGCGACCGATCGGATCGAGGCCGCTCATCGGCTCGTCGAGGATGACCAGATCGGGGTCGTGGATCAGAGCCTGGGCAATGCCGATCCGCTGATTCATGCCCTTCGAGTACCGGCGGATCTGGAGATCGGCGGAGCCCGAGAGGCCCACCCGCTCGAGGAGCCGTCCGGCCCGGGTGACGATCGCCCCGCGCTCCATCCCGCACAGCCGGCCACAGAAGTGCAGGAACTCCCGACCCGTCAGGTGGTCGTAGAAGACCGGGGACTCGGGGAGAAAGCCCACCCGCCGGCGCGTCTCCTTCAGACCGGGCTCGCCTCCGAGGACCCGGGCCGTCCCCGCGTCCTGCCTCAGCAGGGAGGTGAGGACCTTGATGGAGGTGGTCTTCCCCGCTCCGTTGGGGCCGAGGAACCCGTAGATCTCCCCGTGGCGGACCACGAGGTTCATCCTGTCGAGCGCGACCCTCCTGCCCACGCCCAGGTTCAGCCTGAATCGCTTCTCGACGTCCTTCAGCTCGATTGCCAGCTCGGTCATTGGATGGCCTGGTACTTCCCCTCGGTGGGATGCTCGTGGACGACCATCCGCTCCGCTCCGGGAGGAGCGGACGCCACTCCGTCGATCAGCGTCACCCCCGGAGGGGGAACCGGAAGGCCGTACCGGACGGTCAGCTCCAGAGGAGTCGCCGGCCAGCGCCCTTCCTCGGCCCGGAACCGCTGCGCGGCCTGCTCCAGGGCCCGCAGCTGCCCCTCCAGGCGGATGTTCTCGATGCGCCGCTCCAGCTGCTCGCGCTCGTGCGGGTCCTTGGTGTCGCCAAGCATCGTCTCGGCGAAGACCAGCGCCCGGTCGATGTCACCGTTCGCCGCGAAGAGGCGGGCGGCGAATCGGCTCAGGTACGGGGGCGAGCCGCGGATCCGGGCGGCGGCGGCGAAGTGCTCGCCCGCACCCGCGACGTCCTGTCGAAAATTGAGGAGTGAGAACCCGAGGTGGAACTGGAGCTCCCAGTTGTCGGGGAAGCGCTGGACGCCTCGCTGCAGCAGGTCGATCGCCTGGGCGGTGTTGGCGAAGCGCAGGCGCCCCGTGTCGTACGGGATGGCCACGCCCCCGAACTTGTAGGCGTACTGGAAATCGGGATCGAGACCCACCACCACGTCGAGGATGTCCGCCAGGTTCCGGTACCGGTTGTAGGCCTGCACGGGGCTGGTGAAGTACTGGAGGCCCTTCACCCAGTACCAGTCGGCCATCACCTGCTCGAACCCGAGGGACATCAGGCGCGCCTGCTCGGGCGTGGGGAGGTAGATGAGCTCGCGCGCGCCGGCGATGTCGCTCTTCCGGAGCAGGTCGTCGACCCGGGCCCCGGTCCAGACGCCGAGGGCGAGGAGGCCTGCAGTCACCGCCAGACTCGCTGCGAGACGGAGCTTTCTCTTCACGGGGCAGCCGAACGATACCCGAACTGCAAGGGGGACAAAGTCGGCCGCCGTCTCCGTTCGCCCTCTCGGGGCTCGGGGGACGGCGGCCGGTGAGGCGTTGGTGAGGCTGCGGCTTACGGGCAGTTCACGTCGTTGTAGGTGTTCTTCGGCTCACCGCCCGGCGA